>JAWSVH010000200.1:0-4182 GCA_033852015.1 Desulfobacula sp. | reverse complement strand
TCAAGCCTGTTCCACTCTGGGCGAAATCTAGCCTGGCAGGGATTCTGCTCTTCTTTTTGTTTGATTCAATAATATAACTATCCAATTTCTTCCTCCCCTTAGATACCCCTAAAAAACCTCTTTACAAATCTGGCCGATCTGCCCCAGATTTTCACACACATGAATGCCATTGGCTTTAAATGCTGCAATTTTTGCTTCGCCGGTTCCGCTGGAACCTGAAATAATAGCGCCTGCATGCCCCATCCGTCTACCGGGAGGTGCGGTCAGGCCGGCAATAAAACCAACAACCGGTTTGGTAAGGTGTTTATTTATATACTCTGCCGCTTCTTCTTCTGCACTTCCCCCGATTTCTCCCACCATAACGATCCCTGTGGTCTCATCATCATCTTGAAAAGCACTAAGCACATCTATAAAATTGGTTCCATTCACAGGATCGCCACCAATACCGATGCAAGTAGACTGTCCCATTCCAAGCTTTGTCAACTGGTCCACGACCTCATAGGTAAGGGTTCCGGATCGCGAAACAACACCAACACTTCCTTTTTTATGAATCTTGCCCGGCATGATACCGATCTTGCATTCATCCGGCGTAATAATTCCCGGACAATTGGGACCGATCAAGCGACATTTTTTTGTGGACAGAAAATTTTTCACCTTGACCATATCCAGAATAGGAATGCCTTCTGTTATCGTCACAATCAAATCCACACCGGCATCAGCAGCTTCCATAATCGCATCTGCCCCGAATGGTGGAGGAACAAAGATAAGAGATGCATTGGCTCCGGTTTGTTCAACCGCTTGAGCAACCGTATTAAACACCGGCACATCATCCATTTTTTGTCCACCCTTGCCCGGAGTAACTCCGGCCACAATATTTGTCCCATATTCAATACATTGCCTGGTATGGAAACTACCTTCATTCCCCGTAATTCCCTGTACCAGCAATTTGGTCTCTTTATTTACAAATATGCTCACAATTGATCTCCTCTAATTGACTGCTGCGGCAATTTTCTGTGCTGCATCAGCAAGATCCACTGCACTCGTTAAATTTAATTTTGCATCGGCAAGGATTTGTTTGCCCTCATCCACATTCGTGCCTTCCATGCGAACCACCACAGGAATATTGATACCTGTTTTTTGGGCTGCGTCCACCACGCCTTTGGCAAAAATATCACATCGCAAAATTCCACCAAAAATATTAATCAAGACCGCTTTCACCTTATCGTCTGCGAGGATAATCCGAAATGCATTTTCCACCTGTTCAGAACTGGCTCCGCCCCCGACATCCATAAAGTTGGCCGGTGTTGCACCGGCATTTTTAATAATATCCATGGTGGCCATGGCAAGCCCTGCACCGTTGACAATATTGCCAACATTTCCATCCAGGTTGATGTAATTGAGATTAAATTTTGAGGCTTCCACTTCCATGGGATCTTCTTCATCCAGATCCCGAAGCTCCATTAAATTTTTATGGCGATACATTGCATTGGAATCAAAATCCACCTTGGCATCCAGCGCCAGCACCTGATCATCAGATGTTAAAATCAATGGATTGATCTCCAACAAGGAACAATCATTGGCAACAAAGAATTTATAAAGGTTAGACAAAAGGGCTGAAAATTGTTTCATGGCAGCAGGTGGAATTTTCAAACCAAACGCCACTTGTCGAAGCTGATATCCCTGGATACCCATCAAAGGATCCACATAGACTTTTATAATCCGATCCGGTGTATTGGCAGCCACTTGTTCAATATCCATACCGCCATCCCGACTGGCCATGATAACGACAGATGCCGAAGACCTGTCCACCAGCAGGCTTAAATACAACTCTTTGGCAATATCTTGTCCGGCTTCAATGAGCAATTTTTTCACCAGCTTGCCTTCAGGGCCGGTCTGGTGTGTGATTAGGGTCATGCCTAAAATTTCATCTGCCAGGGTTTGAACCTCGTCCATGGAATGGGCCAGCTTCACACCGCCACCTTTTCCCCTGCCACCGGCATGAATCTGTGCTTTCACCACCACGGGAAATCCACCAAGGCTTTGTGCCTGACTTTTAGCCTCGTCCACCGAGAAAGCAACCTTTCCCTCGGGAACAGGGACATTGTACTGACGGAACAATTCCTTGGCCTGGTATTCGTGTATCTTCATTTTATCTTTCCTTTATCTTATAATCCCTTTTGCTCACATTACAAATAAGACAACAATGCCTCAGCCGCAGCTGTTGGCGAAATTTTATTTTCTTGGACCTGCTGTGAAATCACAGGAATGGTCTTGTTTATTTTTTCATTATTTTTAAATCGCAACTTTAAGCCCTCTTCCACCAGCGCCCACATCCATTCCAGTGATTGATCTTTACGACGCAAATCAAATTCTTTGGAGGCCTTAAATTTATCCTGATGATCCAGAACCATTTTCCACACATTCTGAGTTCCCCCTTTCACCAAAGAAGAACAGCTGTGTACTGGTGTGGACCAGGTAGATGTTGGCGGAGTAATCATATGCATGGCATTTTTCAGCTGCTGTTTAGCGGTTTCAACGGCGTGTAAATTATCCCCGTCTGCTTTATTTAAAACAATACCGTCTGCCAACTCCAACACCCCTTTTTTAATGCCCTGAAGTTCATCTCCAGCCCCTGCAATCATCAGTACCAGGAAAAAATCCACCATGGATGCCACACGGGTTTCACTTTGTCCCACACCCACTGTTTCCACCAGAATCACATCAAATCCAGCCGCTTCACAAACCAGCATGATTTCCCGGGTTTTAGCCGCCACGCCCCCCAATGTTTCTCCGGCAGGGGATGGTCGGATAAATGCATTTTCATGGGCAGATAATTTTTCCATCCGGGTTTTATCACCAAGAATAGAACCACCACTTCTGCGGCTAGAAGGATCCACAGCAAGCACTGCCACCTTATGACCCAAATCTGCCAGATATATACCTAAATTTTCAATAAAAGTGCTTTTACCCACTCCCGGCACACCGGTGATCCCTAAGCGAATACTTTTCCCGGTATGGGGCAGGACCTTTTCTATCACTTTAAAAGCCTGCTGTTGATGCATTTTAAGAGAACTTTCAATCAACGTAATGGTCTTGGCCACCATACGCCGGTCGCCATTTAAAATACCGGCAACAAAACTATCGACTATCGAGTCAGGGTCCTCCTGATCTATTTGGTCCGTTGGGTCCATCCGTCTTAAGCACCTATTATATTGAGTGTCTCGTTTGCTGAATCTGTCACCACAGTTCCGGGGCCAAAAATCTGAGCCGCACCGGCAGCCTTCAAAAATTCATAATCACCCGGCGGAATGATACCGCCCACCACCACTTTAATATCAGATGCCCCCTGGTTTTTCAACTCCTCAATCACTTGAGGCACTAAGGTTTTATGACCAGCTGCAAGACTTGAAACCCCCACCACATGAACATCATTTTCCACCGCCATACGGGCAGCTTCTTCCGGCGTCTGAAACATGGGTCCTAAATCCACATCAAAGCCGAAATCTGCATAGGCTGTTGCAATAACTTTTACCCCACGATCATGACCATCCTGGCCCATCTTGCACAATAAAATTCGAGGCCGCCTGCCTGTTTTCTTCTCAAAATCAGCACACCGTTTTCTTAAAGAATCAATCATCTCCATATCCGTGGTTTCTGAGGCATATACACCTGATATGCACTGGGTGGTTGCCACAAAACGGGCAAACTCCTTTTCCATGGCATCTGAAATTTCTCCCACAGTCGCTCTGGCTCTAACTGCCGGCAGACAAACAGCCAAAAGGTTTTCTCCTGTCTTACACGCATTGGTGATATCATTCAATGCCTTTTGAACTGCATTTTCATCCCTTTGTGCCTTTACCTGTTCAAGGCGGGCAACCTGCTCATCCCGGACCGTTTGAGAGACTTCTCTGACCGAAATTGGCACTTCATCTTCTATCTTATATTTATTCACCCCAACAATGACATCTTCACCCTGATCAATCCTTGCCTGACGACGGGCAGCCACTTCCTCGATCCGCATTTTGGGCATTCCCGACTCTATGGCCTTGGCCATACCACCTAAGCCCTCAACTTCTTTTAAAATCTTGCGAACCTCATCAATAATACTCTGGGTCAAAGATTCAACATAATATGATCCGCCCAAAGGATCAACCACATCACAAATATGGGACTCTTCTTGAA
>JAWSVH010000036.1:0-22931 GCA_033852015.1 Desulfobacula sp. | reverse complement strand
AGGATCCGGCTTACACCTGGATTAGAACACCATATACGCTGCAATACTTTGAACAGTTTATCAATAATCCAGATCAGATGCCGGATTTTAGAATCAATAAAGAAGGAACCCTTGATGCAAGGTTTTGCCTTGATATGGGAAACAAAAGTTTGTTTGCGGGTAACCGTTCCTGCAAAATAGATTCTGGCAAACCCATGGCCCCCAAAACCAGTGTTGCCGATATCAATATCTTTTATTCATCTCTTTATAATTGTCCAACGTTAGGTCCCTCTATATGCCAGGTACCCTTAAAACAGATTTCCCGGGTTCATAAGACTCGTATTGAAATGAAAATCGGGGCAAAAGATGCTTGGTTTAATTATATTAAAGAAAATTCAGAGATCACAGATGTGGTCATTTTTTGGGATGATGCATTTGAAACATCTTTAAATAAGGTCGGTCAGATGGTTGAATTATTGAAAACCATTTCACATGTTGTCTGTATTCGGCTCCGGAGTGGTGCTTTTTCATGTTCACCCCAAAGCATTTCTCAAAAGATGATCGAAAAGATATCTCACTGGGGTAGTTTTTCAATTGGTAAGCCATTGAGAATAGAGATAGAAGCTTGGTTTCTTTTGCCGGATCAAATTACAGACCGCCACGCAAAAGTGGTAAAAAAACTGATTAACAAAGGCGTGAATATTTATGCAAATGTTCCCCTGGTCAACGGAGTTAATGATCACCCGGATATAATTGTTCGTCTTGCCCATGTTTTAAGAAAAGCAAAAATTGAGTTTCATCATTTTTATGTTGGTGGACTGGATATTCAAAGAAAATACGGATTTAAGCTTGACCATCAAAAGGTGATCGATATAGCTTCTCTTGTTCGAACGCAATGTTCAGGAAGACAGATCCCTTTGTATATGATTCAAACCATGGAAGGGGAGATTGATTTTGGAATGGGTCCTGGCTTAATTCCTTTTTCACCTTGATTCAAGTTGCTGAGGGTTTTTTGGGGTTTTTTATTTCTTTGGTATTGCAAATAGTTTTTCTAAAATGTCTTCCATTGGGCAAAAATTGGTAAATGCGGATTGCAAAAGATTTAAGCCCACAAAGGCGGTGAAGAGCAGCCAGTAAGGCGAGTGAAAATGTCCAAGGATTAAAGAGATTAAAATAAATGTTCCGGCGACGGCCCGGATGTATTGTTCCATTTTCATGATTTCCCTCCTGATTATTTTTCGTACTCTTTTTTATATATGGCATAATAGGTCACGGGTATGATCAGCAGCGTAAACAAGGTGGAAGCAAGTAGACCAAAAATTAAAGCCCATGCCAATCCTGAGAATACCGGGTCGAATGTAATGGGAAAAGCACCAATGGCTGTTGTTAAGGCGGTTAAAAGAATCGGACGCATTCTCACAATACCGCTGTTTAAAATCGCATCTTTAAATTTTTCTCCAGACCGCACAGCTTCCTGAATAAATTCTATTAAGACTAGCGAATTACGGATGACGATCCCACCAAGGGCAATCATTCCAATCATACTTGTGGCGGTAAAAAAGATTGGATCATTAAATCCCCCTGAACTTTGAGTAAATAAATTTAATATAAAAAACCCTGGCATAATTCCCAGAATGGTCAATGGAATGGCCATCATGATAAGCATGGGCATAAAATAAGAGCCGGTATTTATGACCAGGATCAGATAAATCCCCAGCAAAGCTGCGGCAAAAGCAAGCCCCATATCCCTGAAAACCCGCAGGGTAATTTTCCATTCACCTTCTCCGGCCCAGTTGACTTGGATACCGGTTCCTATGGGTGTTTTTTTAAGCGAGCTCATCATGTCTAGAACAGCTTCTCCCGGTGCCCTGCCCGCCATTTCTGCAACCACATAGACGACAGGATTTAAGTTCTTATGGTAGATGGGTTTTGTATTTTGGGTATTTTCCACATGGACAAGTTCTCCTAACGGAATCATTTTTCCACTACCCCCGGAATGAATCGGAGATCGAATGGGAATATGAAAAATAGATGTCATATCAGATCGTTTATCCCTGGGTAAAATAACTTTAATTAGGAGAGGATTTCTTTCATGTTTTAGATGAAGACTTGCCGGAGTGATGCCGGCAATGGCACTTTTTAAGGCATTTAAAATGGTCTGGGTATCAATTCCGTGAAGTGCCGCTTTTTCTCTGTCAACAACGATATCTACCCGCTGGCTGTTTTGTTCAGTCATAATTTTTACATCGGTAACAAAAGCTTCTTTTTCCATGAGGGTTTGAATTTTTTGGGCACTTTTTAGCAGATCACTATAGGGTTTTTCATCGCTGCCATATATTTCAGCTACAATAGTAGATAAAACAGGTGGGCCAGGTGGAACTTCCACCAGTTGCACCTGGGCATTGTTTTTTTGAGCAATGGCTTCCAGATCTTTTCGGATACGCAAAAGGATGGTGTGGCTTTGCTGGGAGCGTTGAGATTTGTGGGCCAGAATCACCCGGATATCCGCCAGATGGCTGCCTGTACGGATAAAATAGTGTCGGACCATGCCGTTAAAATCCATAGGAGAGGCAATACCGGTATAGGAAACAAAATTAACCACTTCGTTTACAGTGGCAAGGTAAGCTTCAAAGTCTTGAGCCACTCGGTTTGTGTACTCAAGGGAAGTGCCCTCTGGCATATCAATGACAATTTGGAATTCGTTTTTATTGTCAAAGGGAAGTAACTTTAAGGGCACCAGTCGGAATATCCCCAAAAGACAAGATCCCGTTAAGAGAAATAAGATGACGATCGCCAGAGTGACTCTTAGAGATGATTTGTTTAAAAAGGGTGTTAAAACCCATTTATAAACTTGGGCAATATATTTGGCTGATTTAGCCTTGTTCTTTTTTTTTGTTTCGTTGTGATTTTTTAACAGTTTATGGGATATCCAGGGAACAATCGTCAAGGCACAGACAGTTGAGAAGATAACGGTCATGGGAACATTGACCGCCATGGGTGCCATGTAGGGGCCCATCATTCCGGTAATAAATGCCAAAGGGACAAAACAAAAAATAATCGCAATGGTGGACATGATGACCGGTGGGAGAACTTCTTGTACTGCAAAAAGTGTGGCGTTAAAGGGATCTAAAATTTTTTGCTGGATATGACGTTGGATATTGTCAACATTGGTGATGGGATCATCAACCACTAGGCCCAGTGACAGAATCAGGGCAAACAGGGTAACCCGGTTGATGGTGTATCCAAAAATATAATTTACAAACAGGGCTAAAGAAAAGGAGATGGGTACGGCCAGAGCGACAACGAGTGCCTCTCTCCATCCAAGAGTCAACGCAAGAAGAATAACCACACAAAGAATTGCAAACCCCAGAGATTTTAACAGTTCATTGACTTTTTCATCCGCCGTTTTTCCATAGTTTCTGGTTACTTCAATATGCATACCGTCTGGTATGATGGTGCTTTTAAGTATTTCAACTTCGGCAAGAAGGGATTGTGCCACCTTAACGGCATTGGTTCCTTTTTTTTTGGAAAAGGCAAGGGTCACACAGGGAAAAGACGAGGGAGTGTCTGGAGAAACGTTGTTGGCGGTTTGGTAGAAATTGGAAAATCCGATTCGAGTATAGGAGTTGGCCTCTTTTGGACCATCTGTAATGGTGGCCACATCTTCAAGGTGAACCGGTGTTGAATCCCGGCCGGAGACTATCAGGGCTTTTACTTGATCAATATTGCTTAGAAAAGACTGGCTGGTAATGGTAATCTGGGTATTCTTTGTATTAAAAACTCCCGCCTGGACAGAGACGTCTGCTCCTTTTAGCGCCTGTTCAATATCACGGATGGAGACACCAAAGCCTTTCATCCTTAAAGGATCAAGTGCGACTTGTATTTCTCTTTCCCGGCCGCCATATATGGAAGAGCGAGAAAGATTTTCAAGCTTGGAAAGCCGGGCAATGAGTTCTTCGCCAACGCGTTTTAGCTCGTGATCAGAATATCGTTCTGAGTATAAGGTTAGATTTAAGATGGGAACGTCATCGATTTCTATCGGTTTGACCAGCCAGTTGGTTACAATGGACGGCACCCGGTCCAGATTCATTTGTATTTTATTGTGAAGTTTTAAAATAGAATTTTCCCGGTCTTCGCCAACAAAAAATCGGACAGTAACCACGGCACTTTCCCTTGTGGACATGGAATATACATATTCCACGCCATCAATTTCCCACAAAAGTTTTTCAAGGGGGGTTGCCACAAGTTTTTCTATTTCCTCTGGGCTTGCACCGGGGGCTTCAACATAGATATCTGCCATGGGAACGACAATTTGTGGCTCTTCTTCTTTTGGGGTTAAAACAAGGCTGAAGACGCCTAAGCAAAGCGATAATATGATTAACATGACAGATAGCTGTGAAGATAAAAATAACCGGACAATACGGGTGAGAAAAGAGTTCTTTTGCACTGTCATTTTTTAATTATATCCTATGGTTTCATTTTCAATGAGCCCTGATAGTACCTCAATGTTTTCTCCAAATTTTTTTCCGGTTTTAATATATACCTGTTGCCAGGCATTATTTTTTTTAACAAGAACCAGCTCTAACTGTCCCACGAGACGAAGTGCTTTTTGTGGAATCATAAGGGTTTTTGCACTTTCAACAGGGATGAGTAATCGTCCGAACATACCGGGATAAATGCCGGGGATATCCGGCAGAGACGCTTTGACCAGAAAGGTTCGGGTGGTCGGATCGGCATAGGGAACAATTTCTTCTATTTTGGAGACAATGGTTTTGTTTAAAGTCGTTATATTTACTTTATATTGACCATCCTGGGTTATTCGGCTGATCAAACCTTCTCGTACATGGGCCTCTAACCTTAAAGATCCACTGGTTTGTATGATTAAAAGAGGCTTTCCCGGGACGGCAATATCGCCGGGGTCAATCATACGCTGCACCACAACCCCTGCTTTTGGAGATAAGATCTTTGAATAATCCATCGCAATCTGGGCTTCTTTTACAATTTCTTTGGCATTTCTTATGGATGATTTTGCTGACAATTCAGCTTCCTGGGTTTTTTCCAGACGGGCTTTTGCCTGGAGATAGCTGGATTTATCTATTTCAAGCTTTTGTGATGGAATTATCCCGGATTTGAATAATTTTTTACTCCTCTGGTATGCACTGTCCGCCTGATCCAGTCCAGCCTTTGCTTCATCCATGGATTTATAGGTCTGCGCCAAGTTGTTTTTTGAAAGCAATAGTCCTTCTTTTGCCTGTTTGAGTTGAGTGGTTAATCGTCTGGCGTCTAACTGAATCAAGGGTTGACCTTTTTGGATCACAGCTCCTGGCACGCAGAACACATCTACTACCTGGGCGCTGACCTGGGATTCAATCACCGACTCAGTTAACGGGCGGATGGTTCCAATGGCCTCGTACATATGTGTGATTTCATGGACCTTTACTTGAATGATATGCGCAGGTTCCGGTATCTGTTGAGTTCGGGTTTGGGAAAATCCCGGTTGAATCTTATCATTTTCACACGAAAAACATAAAAGGATAATCAGTAGTATATAGATGAAAAGACCAATATTTTTCATGGCAGGGCCCTTTAATTTAGAATTGGAAGACAATAGCATTCTAACCCATTGGTGTTTGCCGTCAACCCACAATGTGGTATAAAATGAACCCTTAAAAAAAGATACGAAGTTGGGTTGTTAAATTAAAATTGCATTTGTAATTATTATGATCTATTGTGTGCGCTCTTAGGAACGAAAGCTGTATAAACCCGAGGCGATAAAAAGGAGAAAAACTATGAAACGTATTGTAATTTTATTGGCATCAATTTGTTTGTTATTTTTCGTTGGATGTGGACAGGACGATAAAACAGAAAATATGGAAGAAAAAGCAGCTCAAGCGGTTGAAACCGAAACAACAACAGCCGCCAAAGCCGTTGAAACTGTGAAGAAAACCACTGAAGAAGTTGTTGAAACTGTTAAAGAAAAAACAGAAGGTGCAATCGAAGTTGTTAAAGAGAAAACACAAGGTGCTGTTGAAGTCGTAAAAGAGACCACTGGTGAAGTTATGGAAGCTGCAAAAGAAAAGACCGAAGATGTTATGGATGCTGCAAAGAAAACGGTAGGTCACGCAAACGACTAAAATACCGAAAAATAAGTAATTTGTTAAAGGCAGGGTCATAAAATGACCCTGCCTTTTTTATTGGATGATATTATCTGTAATCTTTATAAATAATATTGTATCTTGCCGCCTTGTATGAGAACTTTCGAACAGTAATATCGATGAGCTTTGAGGCTTTGTTGATATTGCCTTTGGTATTTTTTAATGCATCCATGAGAATTTCTTTTTCAAGATGTGCCACAGCTTCCTCAAGAGACAAAGGAAGTGTTTTGGATTTGGTGCCGGTCTGGAGGGTGGCGGGTAGATGATAACTGTGAATAGCGCCTTCATTGCAAAGAATAACAGCACGTTCAATACTGTTTTCAAGTTCTCTGACATTTCCTGGCCAGTGGTATTCCATCATCATGTCAATGGCGGGGGTTGAAATGCGTTTGATGTTTTTTCCATGTTCTTTTCGGTATTTTTCAAGAAAGTGGTCTGCCAGCAGGATAACATCTGTTTTTCGCATGCGAAGGCTGGGAAGATAAATAGGGAATACATTGAGCCTGAAATAAAGATCATCTCTAAATTTGCCTTGCTGGACCATTTCTTCAAGGTTGGAATTTGTGGCGGCCACGATCCGGACATCACTTTTTATGGGTTTATATCCACCGACCCGTTCAAACTCCTTTTCCTGGAGTACCCGTAATAATTTTACCTGGGCAGACAGGGCCATGTTGCCAATCTCATCTAAAAAAATGGTTCCCTGGTCGGCCATTTCAAAGCGTCCCTTTTTCAGGTGAGAGGCACCGGTAAAAGCGCCTTTTTCATGACCAAACAATTCACTTTCAATGAGATTTTCTGGTATGGCCGCACAGTTGATTTTCAAAAAAGGTTTTTTATTTCGGTCGCTGTTATAATGAATGGAATTGGCCACCAGTTCTTTGCCGGTTCCACTTTCTCCCCGGATTAATACGGTTGCTGAGGAGTTGGATACCTGGGATATCATTTGAAAAACTTCCCGCATTTTGTTGGAGTTACCGATAATATTGGTAAAGCTGTACTTATTTTCCAGTTCAGATTTTAAGCGGATATTTTCTGTTTCTAATTGTTCTTTTTCAATTCGAATATTTTCAATATTGATTACATGATGGGCCACCATCGTTGCGACAACGGATAAAAGTTTTTCTCCTTCTTCCAAAGATTTTTTGCCTTCAAATGGGCGGTCTGCACTGATGGCACCGACAACTCGTTTGCCTTTTTTTATGGGGACGCAGATAAAAGAATAGTCTTGCCCCTCTACAAAATGTCTGGAATGGGTTTTGTCAAGAAACAAGGGTTCTTCGCTGATCCGGGGAACCACCGCAGGTTCTCCTTTCTGGATGACTCTTCCGATAATACCCTCTCCTGGAAGATATTTGATTTTTTTTGTGGTTTTTTCAGAAATACCATGGGCGATTTCAATACGGATCTCACCGGTCTCAGAATTGGTTAAAAAAATGATCCCTCTCACAAGCGATAGAGATTCAGAAAGCACACCGAGTACTTTGAATAATGATTTTTTCATATCCATGTGCTGGTTTAGGGCATCACTTATTTCATGTAATAAAGAAAGCTCTTTAAAGGATTTCATTTTGTTTTTCCCAAACAATTAAAAAGTGCAACATTAACACCATACAAACTATTGTTTTAATAAACTACATTTTTGTTAGAGTATTATTACATAAAACATGATTCTTTAACAGAGTATAATGCTGTTATATGGGTAAATTAATAAGCTGGGTGCAAATAATCCCTTTGGTCTTGATAAAAAAAAAGTTTAATGGAATAATACGATTCTTTTTTAAGCGGTATATGTGTAGATTTTTGATAGATGGATAAATGACTTTGAAAGCTAAAGATCAATTAAAAAACGTAAAAAAAATTCGAGATCCAGGTAAAACAATAGAGGTGTTGTTTAAAATCTCTGATGCGGTCACGCAAACTCGAAATCTGGATGAGCTCTATAGGGTTATTCATGAAAGCCTTGATGAAATTCTCAATGTGGATAATTTTTATATTGCGTTGCTTGATGAGAAAAAGGATGCGCTTTTTTTCCCATATCATGTAGATGAAAAAGACAAAACGCCGGATAAAATTTCTAACTTCAGCAAAACAACGTCCTCTACCGGTATGGTTATTCAGCAACGGCGGCCCTTAATATTCTATAAAAAAGATATTATTAGATTATTGGATCAACTGGAGCCTGAAAGTATCGGAACACCCAGTAAAATATGGCTTGGTGCTCCCTTGGTTATCAATAGCAAGGTAAAAGGCGCCATAGTTATTCAAAGCTACACCTCTCAAACCGATTATAAAAAAGATGATCTGGATTTGCTCAACTCAGTTTCTCAGCATATTGCCCTTGCTATTGAACGCAAAGAAGCCGATGAAAACTTTAATGAACAGCGCTCGATCCTTGAAGCGATCTTGGAATCCTCCCCAATGGGAATCGCCCTTGTTCAAAACCGGGTTTTTAAGTGGGTAAATAATGAAATGGTCCAGATGTTTGGATATCAGTCCAAGGCGGACTTTGAAAATAAAAGCACCCGGATGATTTATGTGGATGGTGATGATTACGACAATACTGGAAAAACAATATATAAAGGCCTTACTAAGGATGGGTTAGCAGACTATGAAAACCAATTGCTCAAAAAGGATAAAAGTCTATTCTCTGCTCACATTCGTTTGAATTGCAGAGATAAATCTGATCCCATGGAGTGGACCATCGCAACATTTACTGATATCTCTATAAGAAAAGCTGCGGAAAAGGAAACCTATGAAAAAGAACGGCTTCAGGGAGTGCTTGAAATGGCCGGTGCCGTCTGTCATGAAATTAATCAGCCGTTGCAGGCTATTTTAGGGTATTCTGAATTGCTACTAATGAGTTCTAAATCTAAAGAGGTTGAGAAAAATGGCATTAGCGCTATAAAGCGCCAAGCTGGCCGGTTGGGGAAAATTACTCAAAAATTATCCAAAATTACCCGCTATCGAACATTGGATTATCCGGGAAACACAAAGATCGTAGATATTTGGGGGGCAAGCGATGATACGAAATATTAAAAATGATACGAAATATTAAATTGAGTTTATTCGGTTTGAGGTTTAGTCTCTTTTTTTTGAGCAAGGCCATCTAGATGTCTTTCAACAAAAGCTCTTAGATTTCTATCTGGATCAAGCCTGTCTGAATGATAGTTTAAAACCCACCACAGATTGTTTAGCTTTTCACTGTCATCCTGCCACCAGGAGACAGATTCCTTAATCTCGGCCGGGGAATTAAATTCTGAATTAATTTTAATGTAAAATTCATGACACATTGTCCGGGTGACAGGCCGAAGGCTGAGCACCTTGACTGTGTTTCGGTTGATCATTTCGTTCTCCTTAAAATTTCTCAAAAGTGAACAGGGCTTAATGTATAAAAGACCTACAATAATATTTTTGCCTTGTAAAGCGAATTTAAAATTAGCCACACTTTTTATCATGATTCCAGATTGTTAACCAAGGGCTTTAATCATAGCGTTGTGCCGTGTTATAACATATTTTTACAGTTGCCAATTCCAGTATAGATAAGATAAGTTATTAAAAACTGAGAACAGATTGGAAATTTGGTAAAGGATATAAATTATTTTGAAAAATAATATAACATTTGTGATTGGTGGTTGCAGGAGTGGAAAAAGCGATTTCGCCCTAAACCAGGCGAATCAAATAGAGGGCAAGGAAAAGATTTTTATTGCCACGTCTGTCCCTACAGACATAGAGATGGAAAAGCGGGTGCAAAAGCATCAAAACGAGAGGGGAAAAGATTGGCAGACCATTGAAGAAGCGATTAATATTCATAAGAATATTGATCAATATTCATCAAAAGCCAGCGTGATTCTTGTGGATTGTTTGACATTATGGGCATCAAATTTATTGTTTAACTCATATGATTCCCAACAGATTGATACAGCGATTGAGACGCTTGAAGACAGTCTTATAAAAAGTCTTTGTCCGGTTTTTTTAGTGTCCAATGAAGTGGGGATGGGTATTGTTCCGGAAAATGCTCTTGCCAGGCAATTTAGGGATATTGCAGGTTTGGTCAACCAAAGAGTGGCGAAGGTGGCTCACCGGGTGGTTATGACCGTCGCCGGTATTGATGTTCAGATAAAGCCACAGATATAGTGGAGAACATATTGAATGAAATATAAACACATTTTTGGTCCTGTCCCATCCAGACGCTTAGGGGTCTCTTTGGGCATAGATCTGGTCACCCATAAAATCTGTTCTCTGGATTGTCTTTATTGCGAATGCGGTAAAACCACACAATTGACTCGTAAAAGAAAAGAATATGTTAAGCGCAAGGATGTGACATCAGAGCTGGATCATTATTTTGAGAATAACCCGGCACCGGATTATGTGACCTTTTCAGGTTCGGGAGAACCGACCTTGAACACGTGTATGGGGCAGGTTATAGATTATATCAAACAAAAAAATTCAAAGATAAAAGTAGCCGTACTTACCAACTCGACTCTTTTTGATGATCCCCAGGTTAGAAAGGAACTTTTAAAGGCAGACCTGGTTGTGCCTTCTCTTGATGCAGCATCCCAAAATACGTTTGATTGTATTAATCAGCCGTCAAAAGGCATGGAGATTGGTCAGGTTATTAAAGGGATTCAAGCTTTTGCAAAAGAATATACAGGTAAAATATGGTTAGAGGTATTGATTCTTCCAGGCATTAATGATGAAAAATCAGATCTGGCTTTGCTCAAAGAAGCGATTCACATGATTCAACCGGATCAGGTTCAGCTCAATACGCTTGATCGACCAGGAACCTGTGCCAATATTATGTCGGCATCAAAAGATCAATTGGAACAGGTTAAAAATTTTTTGGATTATTCCTCTGTCCAGATTGTTGCAAAAGCAGACAAAAAGATTAATGTCCGACTGCAAAGAGATGATTTGGTTGCGGCCATCATTGAAACCATTCACCGGCGGCCCTGCACAAAACAAGATTTGCTGCAAATTTTAGGGGTTAAAAAAGAAACCATAGATACCTGTATCGAAAAACTGATTGAAGAGAAGAACATTATCGGAAAATCATGCCAAAGGGGTGTTTTCTATGAAACCATTAAAGAAAAAGACTAAATAAATGAAATCATTCATTATAGATTTGCGATCCGCCATTTTATTTATCACGATCCTTCCAGCAGGAAAAAATATTGCTTATTCGCCCATGGGTATGATCAAGTGTTTTCCTATTGTGGGGCTAATATTAGGTGGATTGCTCTTGGCATTTGACTGGGCGGCTTCATTTTTCTGGTCCCCGGCGGTGGTGGCTGTTATAGATGTGGTTTTTCTGGTGGTTATCACCGGGGCATTTCATCTGGATGGGCTGGGGGATGCAGCAGATGGTCTGTTCAGTCACCGGCCCAAAGAACGGGTGCTGGAGATCATGAAGGATAGCAGTACAGGCATGATGGGGCTTGTGGCAATCTTTTGTATCCTGCTCCTTAAAATTGCCGGAATATATGCGCTTAAGACAGGAGATCAGATTTCATTGCCGTTCATGCCACAGGGCATATCACAAACCGGGTTTCTTCTTTTGATCGTACCCGCCTTTTCACGTGCGACCATGCTTTTTGGTATTCGGTTTTTAGATTATGGCAGGAAAAACACAGGGACCGGGCTGGATTTATTTGAAAAGCCCATTGGAATAAAGGATTTTTTCTTTGTCGTAATTCTGGTGGTCATCTCTGTTCTTTTGGGCTATAAAGGCCTGGTTTTAAACCTTGTGTTTATTTTAAGTATGGTTGCGATATTGGGGTTTTATAAAATTAAACTTAATTGCATTACAGGGGATATGCTTGGTGCCATGACTGAGGCAACAGAAGCCATTTTGTTTTTGGCCGTGGGCGCCACCCTTATTTAAAAGAAAAAGTGTTTTAAAGGAAACAAAAAAAATGATTATCGGCCATGGTGGCAATAAAAAAGGTCTGGCAATTCGATTGGGGTGCAATGTCGAGCAGATCATTGATATGAGCAGCAATTTGAATCCTTTGGGTCCACCTGAAACCATTGAACAATTTATTTGTGATAATGTAAAAAAGATACACTCTCTTCCTTTGCCTGATGCTGCCGGTATGAGAAAAGGCTTTGCACAATTTCATAATATAGACGAAAACTGTGTGGTGGCAGGTAACGGTACCACCTGGTTTATTTATACCATTCCCAAGGCCTTAAACGTTAAGCGTGCATTGATTATTGGACCGACATATTCAGACTATAAAGATGCCTGCCAGATGCATGGTGTTGAGCATACCCATCTTATTTCAAAGGCGCCAAAGGGGTCACGCGCTTTTATCCCGGATATGGATAAGGTTTCTTCTATGGCCCAAAAAGCAGATCTTGTGTTTATCTGCAACCCCAATAATCCTACTGGATCTTTAATTGCAAAAGAGCCGCTTGAGTATTTGATTAAAAAACATGAAGATACCATATTTGTTGTTGATGAATCTTATCTGCCGTTTGTGGATCTGGCAGAGCAGATATCCTTTGTTGGTGATATCGGATATAAGAATGTGCTGGTATTATCTTCTATGTCTAAAATATTTACGATTCCAGGGCTTAGGACAGGGTTTTTAAGTGGAGATTCGTCTCTGGTGGAAAAGATCATGGATTATTATCAGCCCTGGAGTGTTAATTCTCTTGCCCAGGCAGTCATAGAGCATATCTTTGATCATCCTGAAAAGATTGAGCCTTTTTATCAGAAAACAAGGGACTATATAAAAGCTGAAAAACACTCTTTTTATGACTCGTTAAAAGGTGTTAAAGGATTGGAGCTGTTTGATTCCAGTGCCTATTTTGTCCTGGCTAAATTAATATCTGCTAATTTAAAAGCAGGCTATAATGCCAAAGCATTTTGTGATAAAATAGGGACACATAAAATATTGATCCGGGAGTGTTCTAATTTTGAGGGGTTGTCCGATCAATATGTGAGGTTTTCTTTGAAAAAAAGAGAAGAAAACCAACTGTTATCCCAATATATAAAACAGGAGTTCCAATAATGTTTGATATCCAGTGGTATATTCTTTTAGGGGCGTTTGTCCTTGATTTTTTGTTTGGTGATCCAAAAAGATTGCCACATCCCATCATCGCCATGGGAAATGCAATTTCATTTTTTGAGCGCCCTTTTCGAAAGACAGATAAAAACCTGGTGGTTTGTGGATGGTTTTTTGCCCTGTTTTTAATTGGCTTAACCTGGGGTATCGGTATGTTTATCGTCTTGTTTAGTGCGGCGATCCATCCGGTTTTTGGTGGTGTGGTTCAGGTGGCTTTATTGTTTTTTTGCTTTTCATCAAGAACCCTTGAAAAAGAAGCCATGAAAGTATTTTTTGCACTTAACGACCAGGGCATTCAAGCTGCCCGAAAACAGGTGAGTATGATTGTGGGCAGGCAAACGGATGATTTAGATGAAAATGGGGTGACACGGGCATGTGTGGAAACGGTGGCAGAAAATTTTGTGGATGGTTTTTTATCGCCCTTATTTTTTGCCGTGATTGGGGGAGTGCCTGCCGCCCTGGCTTATAAAATGGTGAATACCTTAGATTCAATGGTGGGGTATAAAAATGATCGTTATCTTCTATTTGGCAGGGCATCAGCACAGATAGATGATGTCGCCAACTTTATACCGGCAAGGTTTTCTATTTTAATTATTTCTCTGGCAGCATCTCTTTTTTCTATTAAAAACGGGAAGTCGGCATTAAAGACGGGTTTTTTACAAGGAGACTTGCATAAAAGCCCCAATGCCGGATATCCGGAAGCGGCATTTGCAGGAGCATTGAAAATACGTCTGGGCGGTCCCAGTATTTATCATGGTAAACGAGTAGAAAAGCCCTATCTTGGAAAAGAATTTAAAGATCCTGAAAAAAGCCAAATTAAAAAGGCCTGTGATCTGATGATTATCAGTTCGCTTGCGGCCACCCTAATCTCATGTTTTGTTCTTTTTATTTTTTAAGGTAAAGGGATCTTTATGGTTAAAAAAAAGAGTAAAACTTTTAAGCTTGGGACAACCTCTTTTATATATCCGGATCATATTCTTCCCAACGTAAAAAAGTTAGGTGCTTTTTTTGATGAAATTGAACTGCTTATTTTTGAAAGTTATCCTGAAGATGTTTTGCCGTCAAAAAATGATGTGGATGCCCTTTTAAAAGCTTCTCAGACATTTAACCTGACCTATAATATTCATCTGCCAACAGATATCAGTTTAACCTGTGATTCTTCTGAAGAACGCCAAAAAGCGGCGGATACCTATTTAAAAGTGATCGAGCGCTTTGATTCTTTGCATCCCACCACCCACACCCTGCACCTTGAAATGCCCAGTCAAATTAAACTTGATGTTCTTAATCTCGAAGAAATTAAAAATCAACAGAATGATTCTCTTAAACAGTGGATAGAAAATACATATCATGGATTAAAAGCCCTGATGGCAAACGGTGTGAACCCAGATATCTTGTCTATCGAAACCCTTGACTATCCATTTAGTCTGGTTGAACCCCTGGTGACAGAATTTAACCTGCCCGTGTGTATAGATTTGGGACATGGAATTAAATATGGCTATGATATTGCCCAGGTTTTTAAAACACATCAATCTCGTATTCCTGTGATGCATTTGCATGGTGTTGAGTTTTTGGATTCAAAAATTAAAGATCACACTCGCCTTGACCGGATGCCCGAAGAACACTTTGCGGCGGTTTTAAGTCTTCTTGAAAATTATACCGGAGTCGTAAGTCTGGAAGTGTTTAATCTGGAAAATTTAAATTATTCAATGGACTTTCTTTCACAGTTTTTTTCAGATATTATACGAAAGTGAATTTGAACTGAAAATCACATCGCTTTGGGAAAAATTTAATCAAACTTATATCAGGAGGAAAAAATGCCCACAACCAATGATAATTTGAAAGAAGCATTTGCCGGAGAAAGCCAAGCCAATCAGAAGTACAGAGCCTTTGCAAAAAAAGCGCAAAAAGAAGGGTTTAAAAATATTGCTAAACTGTTTTTAACCACAGCAGAAGCAGAGCGGATTCATGCAGAAGGGCATCTTAAAGCACTGGACATGATCGCATCCACCGCTGATAACCTTCAAGCAGCTATAAATGGCGAAACAGATGAATTTACCAATATGTACCCTCCCATGGTTGAAAAGGCAGAGGCTGATGGCCATAAGGCCAAAACCATGTTTCAATTTGCAGTGGAAGCAGAAGAGGTTCATGCTCAGATATATGCCAAGGCCTTAGAGGCTGTTAAAAATGGTGTTGATCTGGACGAGACGGAATTTTATCTTTGCCCGGTCTGTGGATATATCGAGCTTGGAGCACCTCCGGAAAAATGCCCGGTCTGTTCTGCAAAACAAAAAGTCTTTGAACTGGTTGCTTAAAAAATAAAAAAGGGCGGCTCGCCTTTTTACTGAGAGCTGCCCTTTTTTCTCCTTCTAACGCCTTGCCTATCTTTATCAAGAAATAGCTCAGAAGTTTCACCAAAAGACATTAACCGACCAAATGCTTTTTTATTAACCGTACGGTTAATTATTAACATAACAGATGATTATTAACCGTACGGTTAAAAGGGATAGAAATGGAAGAGATAACATATCCATATCGTGCTCGTTTGGTTAAATATATGGGCCGGGCAATTAAAGATATTCGTAAAAAGAAAAAAATGACCCAGGGTGATTTGGCTGATATTACAGGTGTTAGTATAAAGTTTATTAGCGATGTTGAACGGGGCAAAGAAACTATTCAGATGGATAAAGTGTTTAATTTGACAAGGGCTCTGGGTCTTCAGATCTATTTGACACCCGATTCTCTCCTTCTAAACAAAGAAGCCTGATGAATGAATGATAAAAACAGACTTTTAATTATTTGGGATAAAAAGATTGTTGGAACTTTGGAGCGGTCTACAAAGGGACGGGTTGTCTTTCAATATTCTCAGAACTGGCTCAAAAAATAGGGTTAGAAGTTCCGAATTCAAGATTAATGAAAATAGGTAATCATGAATTGTTTGTTATTAATAGGTATGACAGGGAAAAATTATCTGAAAGTGTTGTCCGAATCCATCAGGAGGATTTTTGTCAGGCACTGGGGCTTCCTGCAAATAGAAAATATCAGGAAAGTGGGGGGCCATGTTTTCAGCAATGCAGAGTGCTGATCGATGAATATCTATCGGACGAGGGCGCAGATATAAGGATAAATCTGACACGGATAATGATATTTAATTATCTGATTGGAAATCACGATGCACACGGAAAAAATTTTTCTATTCTTTATGATCGCGGGTTAAAACTTGCGCCATTTTATGATTTGGTTTCCACTCAGGTTTATCCTTCTTTAGATACGAAATTTGCCATGTCGATTGGCCAGACATATAGATTGGATCGCGTTAAAGAACATTCTTTTAGGCTGTTTTCCAAAGAGATGAATATACGGCCCGGAAAATTGGCCGTTCTAATGAATGAAATATATCAATCTGTGTATAAGACGTATACTTCGTTGTTGGCAGATCATGAAAAAAAGTATGGTGGTTCAAGAATCTATAGCGATCTTTCCAAAGTTATCCAGAGTAACTTGAACAATATGAATCGTTATATTGATGTTTTGGGGGATTAAATAAACAGCCCGATTTTATTTTCTTTGAAAATATCGAATCGGATCTATTACATTGATTTTTCCGCTGGAATACGGATGTTTTAGGTTTGCGACAATCTGGGTTGCTTTTTTGGGGTTCAATTTTTCAGCATAATATTTTAAATGTTTTGATACGCTGTCATCAGAATATTTTACTTCGATCAACTCTTCAATTATTCCATCTTTTAAAATAACAAAATCTACCTCCCGCCCTTCTTTATCTCGAATATATCTAAGTTCATACCGATACCCAGATTCATCTTCCTGAAAATGTATTTTCTTTAATAGATGAGTTGCCACCAGATTTTCAAACACAGCGCCTTCATTGCCAATGACATCTGCATTGTCATAGAAAAAAACTTTAGGGGGCTTAATCACAGCTCTTGGTAAATTTTTAGTATAAGGCCGGACAGCAAAAACCAGATACATTCGTTCCAGAACGTCAAGCCAGTTTATAACGGTTTTAGGAGAAACCTGGATTTCTCCTGCAATATTTGACATGACAACTAAATTTCCCACACGGGTTCTAAGCTGATGAATAAACAGATCAAGTAACGAAATGTGCCGGATAGATCCAAGATCCCGGATATCTTCTTTGATGACCCTGTCAAATCGTTCCCGCCTCCAACGCCTTGCTTCTCGTTCATCTCCATCAAGAAAGGGCTCAGGAAACCCACCAACAGACATTAACCGGTCAAATGCTTCTTTAGAAGTCATGTTGTTTGGATATTCGTCAAGACCAAATGGATGAAGGCGCCAATAATGATACCTTCCAAGTAATGAATCCCCCCCTTGTTTGTATACATCAAGCCGGGCAGAGCCTGTTACAAGAAATTGTGTTTTCGTTTCATTGGTATCGTAAACGCCTTTTATCCAATTTTTCCAGTCTCTGTATTTATGAAGCTCATCAAAAATGACCAGCCCGGCATTCTCTTGCCATTTTTCAGCTAAAAGATGATGACGGTCTTCCGCGTGGTCCCAGTTAAGGTATCTTCCATCAGGAAAGTTTTTAAGAAAATGTTTGGCCAGTGTGGTTTTACCTACCTGTCTTGGGCCGCCAATAAAAACCATTTTTTGGTTCAGATCTTTAAGGATATTTTTAGATAAGTATCTCATGTGGCTATTTTATACCCTAATCCAAANNTTTGGATTAGGGTATAAAATAGACAGGGTAATTCCGGCTGCAAATTTAACAGCCTCATGATTAGTTGTTATTTCCCTGCAATTCGCACAGGCTAAAGATAAACAGCAGGGATCTGGATGATATTATCTGCCACAAGCTCAATTTTTTCCGAATTGTTCACTATGATTCCAAACTTTGCCCCTGTTTCCTTGAGAAAGAGTTTTAAAGGCCCGAGCATCTGTTGGGTTAGTTTGGTACCCAATTTAATCTCAATGGGAATAAACCCAAATGGACCATCAATAATTAAGTCTATCTCTGCTTTGTCACGGGTTCGATAAAAATTAAAATCGATTCCGGGTTTTAAGGTACTTTGAATCCCCCTGATAATCTCTTCTATGACAAATGATTCAAAAGAACTGCCAGCAGCCGGATGGATAAGAAGTCGGTCAATCTCATCTATTTTAAGCAGGTGGTGTAAAATACCCTGATCCCGAAAAAAACCTTTTGGCATTTTTTGAATTTTTTTCAGGTCATTTTTCTCAAAACTGCGTAAGTTTCTCCAAATAAAGGTATTGTGAAGTATCTCCAGGTATTCTTTAGTTGTCACAGAACTTACTTCCAGTGCTCTTGCAATGGAGGACTGATTGATAACATTGCCGGAATGGTAAGACAGGCTCTGGATAAAAAGCCTGAAATTGTGAGTGTTGAGACGAGGAAAAAGGCGTTGGATATCACGACGGATATAATCTGCAAAATACTCATCCATCCAGAGCCCGTGAAAAAGCGGGTTTGTTTCTCCCTTTATCCTGGGCTCAGGGTAACCACCTAACAGCCAATGTTCATAGAGTTGATTGGTGGTGATCGGTGTTTTCAGGTCAACCAGATCGGCAATGCAAGTTGAGCGCTCTATCAAGCGCTCGTAAATGTTCGGTAGCGGTTTCTCGTAAAACTCTGCCATTTTGAATGGCCAAAGTTCGACCGTGGCAATTCGCCCAGCAAGGCTCTCGGATAATCCCCTGACAATTTCAGGAGAGCTTGAACCTGTTAGCAGAAAACGACCGCAAGCATTTCTGTCCTGATCAATAATTCCGCGCAGGACCTGGAACAGATCCGGAAATTGTTGGGCCTCATCAATAATGGTTTTATCGCGCTGACGCGTAAAAAAGCCTAAGGGATCACTGGAAATAAGCTGGTAGTCATCAGGCCGTTCTAAGTCATAATACTTCCAGTCAGGATACATAGCTTTGACCAGTGTGGATTTGCCACACTGTCGGGGGCCGATCACTGCCACACAGGGAAACATTCCCATGAGTGTTTCGATTTTATAAGCTAAGAATCGTTTTCTATCCATCATTTTTAAAGGCTACCTTTAAAAAATCAGGCTGTCAATCAATTAAAATAGATTTATACCGCCCCCTGAACAAGGAACCATCAATTTTGTGACCCATTTATGGTCCGACCCGACTCCCAAGATCTTATATAAGCTTGCAATTATATTTAATAAATTTGGAATCATCAGACATCAGGCAAAGTTTGTTAGCAATCGCCTGTGCGATAATCATACGATCAAAGGGATCTTTATGAATAAGGGGTAATTCACCAAGGGCCATGGCATGAATTCCAGAGAAATCCAGTATCTCAACATGCATTTTTTTGGCCATTTCCATTGGATTAAAATCAATGGTCATTTTACCTATGGAAGATTTAATCATAAGTTCTGTTATGCTCATGGCGCTGAGCATAACTTCGTTTGAAGGAGATTCTAATTCATATTGCCTTTTATCATTCAGTTTTTCAGGGCATGACAGCATCCATAAAAAAATATGAGTATCAATTAAAATCTTCAAGAGGACTCTCCGTAAAACATATCATTTATCTGTTCATCTTCATCCATAAAATTCTCTGGTATTTTAATTTGTCCTTTCAAAAGACCCAACTCACGTTTTTTTCTGGGTTTATGAATTACCAGCTCCACCAGCGGCAGGTTGTTTTTGGCAATAATAACTTCTTCGCCGTGAAATGCCATGTCAACCAGCTTTGATAAATTGGTTTTTGCTTCAGATATATTTATAATCATAGGGCACCTTTTTATGGTTTGCTCATAAACCAACCATACCCATTAAGACCAACCTGATCAAGTAATAAATTAAATTATGCTCTGGTATCAAATCAAAATGATAGCTGATCTGTTTTTATGCGACAGTGGCTTTGACTTTTGCCATTATCATTCCTTTCCCACAGGCTCATCGTTTAACCATGCCTTATCGTCACAATCCGAACCATATTGGCTGAGCAGTTCATCAATGGTATATTCTTTTTTCCTGAAAATTCGCTCAGCTCGTCGCTCCCGGTTCATGATATGAGACCATGCATTGGGTCTTAAAGGATCTGCCATGAATCATCTTTATCGACTCACAGATAAAGAGTCAAGAGTAGACTTGACTCCTTTTTATCGGCTGAACTTTAATAGCTACTTTCTTTATTCTGTCTGTATCTTCACCGTTTTCTAAAGCTTTTTTAAACCATTTGAAAGAGGTTTTAAAATCTTCAGAATTGTTATTGCTATAGTAAATTAACCCTAACTTTAACTGTGCTTCGGTATGGTTTTTTTTGGCAGCCATTTCATACCACTTTATACCTTCAACAAGATTTTTTGAAACCCCCTCTCCTCCCAATTGCATTATTCCTATTCTTAGTTGAGCCTTTGCATTACCTTCTTCAGCCATTACTTGATATAGTTCATATGCTTTTAGAAAATTACCATTATTATAATATTTATTTGCATCATCAAGAGAATTGGCCATTATATTTGTTGTTATTACTAAAAAGACAATTAATGAAAAATTTAATATTTTTAGTGTCACTTTCTTCATTATCCTTTTGTTATTTTGTATAAATAACTTTGTATGCAGATAAATATCGTATATTTGATTTTTTATGCGATATCAATCGGTGAAAATCCCTATCTTTGAAAAAACAATTGGATTTGGTTCCTATGTTTTTAAATTAACTTGCCTGCTCTTTGTTGTTGGCTTGAATTAAAAGAACAGCTTTGGTATCTTTGACACTTGAATTCAAATGTAAACGCATGGCTTACAGTTTGAATCCGGCACTGTAAGCTTTTAATTTTTATAAATTGCAGGGAAAAAAGATGTCATTGGTTCAAAAAAGGCGCAAGACCCGCCAGATAAAAATTGGAAATGTGGATATTGGATCTGAAGCTCAGGTTTCGGTTCAGTCCATGACCAATACCCAGACCCAGGATGTGGATGCGACGGTTGCTCAGATTCATTCCCTTGAAAAAGCCGGTTGCCAGATTATCCGGGTGGCGATTCCGGATATGGAAGCGGCCATAGCTATAGAGAAGATAAAATCCAGGATTGACATTCCTTTGATTGCAGATATTCACTTTGATTACAGACTGGCCCTGGCATCTGCAAAATCCGGAGCTGACGCCTTACGGATTAACCCGGGCAATATCGGTGAAGAAAAAAAGGTCAGGGCGGTGGTGGATTGTGCAAAAGAGCATGAAATTCCCATCCGAATCGGTGTGAATGCAGGTTCGCTTGAAAGGGAAATCGAAAAACGCCTGGGAACCACAGCCGAAGCAATGGTTGAAAGTGCGCTTCGTAATATCAAGATTCTTGAAGACTTGGATTTTTATGATATCAAAGTATCGTTAAAAGCATCAGATGTTGAAAGAACAGTCACCGCTTACCGGGCGCTGGCCCCCAAGACAGATGTGCCTTTTCATATTGGGGTGACAGAGGCTGGTGGGCTGATTGCAGGTATTGCAAAATCTTCCATCGGTATTGGTATGCTATTGTCCGAGGGGTTGGGTGATACCTTGCGTGTCTCTTTGACGCGTGATCCTGTGGAGGAAATTCGCACAGGATATGAGATTTTAAGGGCCTTGGGAATCAGAAGCCGGGGGCCGGAGCTGATTTCCTGTCCAACCTGTGGGCGGTGTAAAATTAATCTTTTCAAAATTGCAGAACAGGTAGAAAGTGCTTTACTTGAGCGCTCTTCTAAGATTAAAGTTGCAATTATGGGGTGTGCGGTAAATGGTCCGGGTGAGGCAAAGGAAGCAGATATCGGAATTGCAGGAGGGGATGGCAAGGGTATTTTGTTTAAAAAAGGAAAAGTCATTCGGAAAATAGACCAGGAAGACCTTGTGGATCAACTAATGGGTGAAATTGATAATATGACAAATAATTTGGAGAAAGATAATGGCAAAAAAGAATAAAACAGCAATCTCACCCACACGGGAGCAAGATTATCCAGGCTGGTTTCAGGAAGTCGTTAAAGAATCGGATATGGCGGAAAACTCCCCTGTCCGGGGGTGTATGGTGATTAAACCCTGGGGGTATGCAATCTGGGAAAATATCATGCAGCAGATGGATGTCCTGTTTAAGGAAACCGGTGTTAAAAATGCATATTTCCCGTTGTTTATTCCGTTAAGTTATCTGGAAAAAGAAGCCGAGCATGTGGAAGGGTTTGCAAAAGAGTGTGCTGTGGTTACCCACCACAAGCTTGAGTCTGATGGAAAAGGGGGGTTAAAGCCTGCAGGAGAGTTGGCGGAACCTTTGATTGTCCGCCCGACATCAGAGACCATTATCGGAGAATCCATGGCTAGATGGACATCCAGTTATCGGGATCTTCCGCTTTTGCTGAATCAGTGGGCCAATGTGGTCCGGTGGGAAATGCGTACCCGGATGTTTTTGCGTACCAGTGAGTTTTTATGGCAGGAAGGCCATACCGCCCATGCCACAGCCCAGGAAGCCAAAGAACGAACCATGCAGATGCTGGATGTTTATACTAAATTTGTTGAAGAATGCCTGGCCATGCCCGTGATTCGGGGCAGAAAGACAATTTCAGAACGGTTTCCCGGTGCAGATGACACCACTTGCATTGAAGTTATGATGCAGGATAAAAGAGCGCTTCAAGCTGGAACTTCCCATTTTCTGGGTCAGAATTTTGCAAAAAGTTCTGAAATAAAATTTCAAAATGAAGAAGGCCAGGAAGCATATGCCTGGACCA
>JAWSVH010000199.1:0-3598 GCA_033852015.1 Desulfobacula sp. | reverse complement strand
TCTTTATCTTTATAAATCTCACTTAATACACCATCGGTTTCATCTTTTAACAATGCTTTAAGTGCAACGCTATATTTTCTAGATTCTTCTACATCGTCTTTTCCTTCAACCCAACCTGTAAGCGCTGCCTTAACATCAGCAGAAACATCCATTTCTGAGGCTTTCTGCATTGCTGCAGCCAAGGTTTTCCTACGAGTATCGGTTGCCAGCTTCATACCAAAACCATACTCTGCTGCATCTTCAAATAAAGAACTTGCCCACGCCGGCCCTTCTCCATCTGCATTGGTACAATACGGTGTAGACGGTGCGGACCCGCCCCAGATAGATGAACAACCCGTTGCATTAGCAATGGTCATTCTTTCACCAAACAACTGAGTGATTAATTTTGCATAGGGTGTTTCACCACAACCAGAACATGCACCAGAGAACTCAAGCAAAGGTTGAAACATTTGACTTCCTTTAACAGTTTCTCGTTTAAGGATATCGGTTTTAAAAGAAATAGTTTTAGAAAATTTATGATTTTCTTTTTGTGCTTCAACCTGGCTGGCAACTGATTTCATTTCAAGTGCACATTTTTTAGCAGGACAGATATCAGCACAGTTTCCACATCCCTGACAATCTAAAGGATTCACCTGGATTCTAAATTTAAAAGCATCCATTCCCTTACCTTTGCCATCTACAGTAAGAAAATCTTTAGGGGCAACAGCCAATTCTTCGTCGGTTGCAACAATGGGAATAATAGCAGCATGCGGACAAACATATGAACACTGGTTACACTGAATACAATTTTCTGGAATCCATTCAGGAACACTAATCGCAACACCACGTTTTTCGTACTGAGCCGTTCCATGTTCAAGTACACCATCCACAGAAAATGCACTGACTGGAAGATCATCTCCGCCCTGGGCATTAATTTTTTTCATTACATTATCTACAAAGTCGGTGGTTTTTTCTTCTATTTTCTCAGGAGCAATACCTTTAGCCCAGGCTGCAGGGACCTTGATTTTATTGAGCTTATCAAGGGTTTTATCAACCGCTTCAACATTCATTGAAACAATCTTTTCGCCCTTTTTACCAAATTTGGCTTGAATATCATCTTTTAGAAGAGAAATGGCTTTTTCAACCGGAAGTACATTGGCAAGACTGAAAAAACAGGTCTGCATTATCATATTAATTCGACCACCAAGACCCACTTCACCGGCAATCTTTACCGCATCAATATTATAGAACTTGATTTTTTTATCATGGATGGTTTTTCTAACATCACCCGGAATAAACGTTTCCATTTCTTTAACAGACCAAGGAGAATTTAAGAGAAAAGTTCCACCTTCTTTTAAGTCTTTTAGAACATCGTACAGCTCAACATAATTAGATTTATGAACCGCAACAAAATCAGACTCATCAACCAGATAAGTAGATTTAATAGGCACATCACCAAAACGCAAATGAGATACTGTTAAGCCACCCGATTTTTTAGAGTCGTATGCAAAATACCCTTGTGCATATTTATCAGTATTGTCACCAATAATTGCAATAGCACTCTGATTTGCACCAACTGTTCCATCTGCACCCAAGCCCCAGAATTTTGCTGCAATATTTCCTTCCGGTGCTGGATTAAAACCGGTTCCAACTTCAAGAGACGTATGGGTAACGTCATCATTTATACCCACGGTAAAATGATTTTTTGGCTGAATGGATTTCATATTATCATATACAGCTTTGATCATGTTGGGATTAAACTCTTTTGAAGACAAACCAAATCTACCGCCAACAATTTTAGGACCTTCACCATTTTCCATAAAGGCAGTACAGACATCCATATATAAAGGATCGCCAATAGCGCCGGATTCTTTTGTTCTATCGAGAACGGTAAGTGTTTCAACCGTTGATGGAATGGCTCTTAAAAAACTTTCGGTATCAAACGGTCTGTATAAACGTGCTTTGACCAATCCTAATCTTTCACCTTGTTTATTTAGTTCAAGGATTGATTCTTCAATCGCTTCACAACCAGAACCCATAGCAACAATAACTCTATCCGCTTCAGGATCACCCACATAATCAAACAGGTTATATTCACGACCGGTAAGATCACTAACTTGTTTCATACAAGCTTTTACAATTGCCGGAACTTTCAAATAGTATGAATTGGAAGCTTCTCTACCTTGAAAATAAATATCAGGATTTTGAGCTGTTCCACGGGTATCTGGATGTTCTGGGTTTATCGCTCGATTTTTAAATTCCCGATATGCTTCATAATCAAATAGCGAGGCCATATCATCATATTCAATCATTTCAATTTTTTGAATTTCATGGGATGTTCTAAAACCATCATAAAAATGAAGGAAAGGAACTCGACTTTTTACTGTAGCTAAATGAGCAACCAATGCTAGATCCTGTGCTTCCTGAACTGAATTAGAAGCCAACATGGCAAAGCCTGTCTGACGACAAGCCATAACATCTTGATGATCACCAAAAATAGATAATGCGTGTGCGGAAATAGATCGAGCTGTCACATGAAAAACTGTTGGAAGTAACTCTCCTGCAATTTTATACATGTTTGGAATTTTCAGCAAAAGTCCTTGAGACGCCGTAAATGTCGTTGTTAAAGCACCGGCAGCAAGAGAACCATGAACGGCTCCTGCAGCGCCAGCTTCTGACTGCATCTGTTTAATGTTCAATACTTGATCAAAAATGTTTTTTCGACCTTTAGAAGCCCATGTATCCGCGATTTCTCCCAGGGGACTCGAAGGCGTAATTGGATAAATACCGGCAACCTCACTCATGGCATAAGCCACATGAGTTGCTGCAGTATTCCCATCTATCGTCTGCATTTTCTTTTTCATATTTCTCACCTCTTTATAGTAATAATTATAAACATTAATCTTAACGTAAACCTGAAACATATAATAAAAATTTTAATATGTAAATAATTAAAGGAACCCGACAGTTACGGTAGGATTTAAAATATCTATAAATTTAATGGTCAGTACGTCTTCTTTAAAAATACCGTGCTTTTCTAATGTGCTTTTAAGAAAGAATCCTATCAATTTAATTTAATTTGTGATAAATAATATTTTTCAAAAATTTTAATAATTTATAATAAAATTAAATATTTATAAACATTTAATAAGGATAATCCAAATGGCGTTAATCTCTTCAACACATTCGATCAGCAGATATCATGTTGATGGAAAAATTGAGGGTTCAATTCTCGAAGAAGTCCGAAATGGTTTAATTAAAAACGCCATTCCAAAAATTGAAAGTGAATATGATGAAATTTCAGCTGGGTGGACACCTGTTGAAAGTCCCTATAATCCAGATTTTGAAAAATTTCCGTTTCAGTTCGGTACATATTTCCTTTTTTCTTTAAGAATTGATAAAAAATCAGTCCCTCAAAAGCTTATTCAAAAATATATGACCCTTGAAATTGAAAAAAAGGCTGAAGAATCTGGCAGAGAGTTTATTTCTAAAAATGAAAAATCTGAAATTAAAGAACAGGTTCTTGATGTTTTAATGCATAGAATTCCAGCCATACCCAATATTTATGATGTGCTTTGGGAATATGAAACAAATAACTTATACCTATATACTACCCAGA
>JAWSVH010000035.1:33635-33783 GCA_033852015.1 Desulfobacula sp. | reverse complement strand
ACAGGCTATGAACATTTTCCAACTCCAATGTATCGAGCTCACCATTGGTAGTGATATGCGTAGGAATCAATCCTTTTATCTCATCATACTCAAGAGGTGTGGCACCGTCTGAAGACTCAATCATTTGAAGTTCTTATCCCATAGTTTG
>JAWSVH010000035.1:0-33616 GCA_033852015.1 Desulfobacula sp. | reverse complement strand
CCAAAACCTCTTCCACTATATTCTCAAAAGCTGCTTTAGAGTGTTGATTGGTCAACTCTTGCGCTTCAAGATACATATGATGTGAAATCTTATCCATTCTTTCCTGTGCAATACAAGCGGCCTGCTTCTTAACCGTGTTTTCCAGCGTGGATCTGGGGGCAAAACCATATACAAATACACAGTCCAACTGATCCGCAATTTTTTCCAGGGTTTTGATGGTCAGCGCTCCGGAAAGTTCATCTTGCTCTATTTTAACAATTCTGGATTGACTGCCTCCCAAACGATATGCCAACTGGCGCATATTCATTCCAAGGGCATCCCGAATCGCACGAATCCACCCCCTACTCGGTCGGGCCGTAGAGGCAGTCTTCACAAAGATCTGAAGTGTTTCATCTAACTGCTCTCTAATTCTTTTTAATTCTCTATGTTTCATTTTTTATCACATATATATGAATAAATTGTTTTAATTAATCATATATATGTGATAAATTTGAAGTTGTCAATCATATATATATGATAAAATTTTCAAATTCACCTGAATAGATATATATTGGCACAATGCAATTTCGACTTAACCTATTTTAAATTATCAAGCTATGTGTGGTCCGACCCTGCCGCAGTTGTTGTCAATAAAAAGGCGTGCCGACCAAATAACACAATTTGATTATATTTAACCCATCGCCAGAAAAAAGGTGACATATAACCACGTTTACTAACCGTGGTTTTAAGTAAAAAAACGGGGTTCTACTAGAAGGACAGACTTTAAAGCAGCTTGGCACAATTTGTGTATTACTATTTTACAAACAGACAAAAATTGTCAGATTATTGGCAAAATTTGTCCAAAAAACATAAACTCAAATAGAAAGGAAAACTCATGGAAACCCTTTATTTCCCCCAAAATGCAGACTCTTTGACAACCCACTGCCCTTTTTGTGGATCCCCCCAAAAAGTTACTAAAACAGACGTTGAAAATTTTAATGACCAGAAAGTTCTCAGATTTATATGCACCTGTGATAGCGCTTTCCACCAGAGAATTTGCAAAAAGAACCCGAGGGAAATTGGTTTGATCTCTGCATTGTTCAGTTTAGACTTTAAGGTTATCAGATTTAAACTGCGACACCCATTAGCCTCTTTTTCATAAATATGGAATATGGGATCGGGCCAAGCTAATTATTTGATTAAAAGTTAATTATCACATAATCTGAGATAATCATCCCAGGCAGTAACAAAGCAACAAGAAAACAGAGTTTTGGCATCCTAAATATTTTGCCGCAAGATTAACAGGGAAGGTATGAGGGTAATCATTCATCTAAAAAACGGAGCTCGTTTTGCAAGTAGTCCTCTTTATAAAAATTTGAAAATGAATAGTTAGACCTCAATACAAAGATTGACAATGTTTGTATTGCTGCTATTATAATTCATAGTTGATTTGGGTTAATTTATCTACCAACTCAAAGATTTATCATATCAACGAATTATTATTTTTAAAAGGAGGTGCAAGATGCATATTTCCCTTACCCCCGAGCTTGAGGGCAAAGTTAAGGAAAGAGTAGCATCTGGTTATTACAACAATGCCAGCGAGGTAATAAGAGATGCATTGAGGTTCTGGGAAAGCAATGAGGAGTTTGTTCAACAAATAAAGCTTGAAATATTAAAAAAACGCTTGGCAATTGGTGCAGAGCAAGCGGAACAGGGCAAATTTATTAAGGAGTCAGTAACCGATATTATTAAAGAGACGAAAAATGCCTAAATATCGCCTAACTCCAGCTGCGAAATCTGATTTAATAGCAATCTGGAACTATACCGTTGACACTCGGGGAGAAAAGCAGGCAGAAAAATATCTTCAAGATATAGAGAATAAACTTAATCAACTTGCTGAGACCCCGGAAATAGGACAACAAAGATCTGAAATTAGCCCTGGATATTATTCATTTCCATTAGGGAAACACATCGTTTTCTATCTTCAGTCTGACAAGCATATTGATATCATAGGTATTTTACATGGAAGAATGGATATTGATAGAAATTTAGTATGAAATTTAAATTGGAAGTCTGTGCAGGCATCCAAATGCAATGATCTATATTTATTAAAATCATCTTTTTCAGAATAGGACAAATACCACATATTGGAGTCGGATTTTTTTTAACACGCCATGTCTAAAAGGGATAGTATGGGGTTTTCATCCCCACCTTTTTTTTTCATATAATTCCGATACAGGCCAGATACTGGAGGGGTATCAGATCTCCTCCCGGATCACTTTATCCCCCACCGTTTCAATGAGCTGGTCCAAGATCATGGCATCCTGATTGCCTATAGGCCTCCAAGAGTTTCGAAGAACCCAATCTCCCGCATTGTCAAAATTTACGTCTGATATCACTATCTCAGTATATTTCAGCCTTGGGTCACCTTTGTGGCATGGCCAAACCTCAAAAGCCCGTAGATTGGATATCTCCAGAATAAATTGTTCACAAATCCTGGGGATAATATATTCAACGCAGTTAGTTGTCTGTATTCCTGTGTCGTCACCTTGGTCTACTAAAAGTATCCAAGTGCCTTGGGTAGTCGATTCCTGCGCAATAATCAAATGACAGAACGAATCCATTAGATTTGGATTTTTCTGTTCTTCTTCAGTTCCTGCACCTTTCCAATTGTAGATAGCCGAATGTGTTATTTTAAAATACATGTCTTTCCTATGGCTGCAAACACACTAATTATGGCTGATTCTGCGATTTGTATGTTTCAATGTAATTTCGGACCTGATCACCAGGCTGAAAAATTCCAAAATGTCCTTCGCATAGAATATCAGCATCTAATTCCAAAAGCCTTTGCATGGAAAATTGATAATCATGGAGATTTGATAAAAAACTATCATTAAAGGGGCCATGCAGGTCCTGGCCGAACAACACCTTTTTACCCTCTGATTCAATAATAATAGAAATTGAACCGGGAGTATGACCAGGTGTATGGACGCATTGGAATTTATAATTGCCAAGAGTGAGGAACGTGTCTTTTTCAAATCGTCTATGCAATTTTATGGGCTCATATATCACTCCATACCAAGAGGCCGCAGTCCGTCCATCATGCCCAGGCTCCTCAATTGGAACGGCATCTAATTCATGGGCATAAAATTTTATTTCTGGTAATGCCTTTTTTAACTCTGCACAAACACCAATATGGTCAATATGACAATGAGTTAAAATGCAATGTTGGATATTTTCAAAGTGCATCCCATGAAAGGATATTTGCTTAATCATATTTAAATTCATACCAGCATCAATCAATACCAGTCCCTGGTCGGACTGCGTGTCAACCAGATATACCGAACATTCATTATCGCCTACATGGTAGATATCTTTTATGATTTGTTTCATTTTTTTATTGCAGCCATCTACCTATCTTTTTGTCAAAAGTAGAAATACTGATGGGGTATTGCTCCTGTCTTTTTTATTATCTGTCTTTGTCATGAAATCATAGTGGATATGACGCACTGAGACAAGGGTAAAATGATTATCCCATGATGATTAACAGGGATAGTCCACAGGGCTTCCCCTTATTGGATAGGGATTGTTTTTCAAGTATTCGGCTCCTCATTTATTCTTGTTTGATCTACCAGATCTTTCATTAAGATTATAAATGATATCATTGATGATTTTGAGTGTCTTCAGGCAGTTATTCATTGAATAGTTATCCTTGACCTCAAAACAGATCCATACGATATAAGAATGGCTTAGCAGAGTGTCTACAATATTGGGAAAAGATCACCTTGAACTTCAATGATTGTTTTGTATTTTGAAAGAACTATATCGAGTTTTCTTGGCAATGTTTTTTAATGTAACCTAAACCTGAAACCGTTCTTGAATAATAGAGAACGGACTATTTTTTCCGGTTTTGTATTTTTTGACTTGATCCGGCTCATATTTTAGCTGCATTTTTTGGGGATATTTTGTCGACCATTTTATAAGGTCTCTTCCCAAAGTTGTCATATAAATAGCAATTAAAATGCCAACCTTCTTGAATTGCGTGACTTTCCTGCTTGACTGTTTTAGGTTAATTTAATAATCCTTTTTAATCAATGGCTGCTTTTTACAAATTCTATAAAGGAAGATATAAAAAACTATGAGATTCACATATAACCCAAGAATAATAAGACAGCTTGGTTATGATCTTATCACCTCTGATGAAGTAGCTATAACAGAGTTAATTAAAAACGCTTATGATGCTGAAGCAAAAAAAGTAGATATATCTTTATATAGCTCATCTGAAGACATAAAATTTCAAACATTGGTTCAGCCTGTTCCTGACAAAATTTATAAACTAATCGAAGAAAATAGCTCTCAAAGTTTAATTGTAATTGAAGACGATGGAAAAGGGATGTCGTATGATACTTTAAAACTCGGATTCTTTGAAGTTGGTTCAAGGATAAAAAGGGATGAAAGAGATTCTTCGTCCAATGAAGAAAAGGAAAAAATTATCCTTGGTGATAAAGGCATTGGAAGACTTTCGGCACAAAGAATAAGTCCAATATTAATAGTTGAAACGTGTGTGGAAAATGGTTCACAAATTGATATTATAGAAGTGAACTGGAATCTTTTTATTGATAATATTGGTTATGATGCACCAGAGTATAAAGCAGATAAAAAAGATAAAAAAGATAAAAAAGCATATACAAGACTTTGGTTAATTGGGGATATAAACCGCAACGTTAAGTTAGATAATTATTATGAAGAAAAAGAAGAGTTTGCTGTTGAGGATTTGTTTGGCAACCAGGGTGAAAGCATAGGAAAATTTTTACATGTGACAGATGACCTGAATACAGCTTTAAGTTTTTTATATTCGCCTTTTGAAGAGAAAAAATCCGTAATAGATTTGAATATATTCTTCGACAACAAAGAAGTAAAATTTAATTTCAATTACCAGGCATTAAAATTAGCGGAGTCAATTCATTCTTTTGATTCTGAGATTGTGTATGATGCTGAAAAAACACCGGTGGATATAAAATTTAAATTACAGCTCTCCTTAAACCCATGGTTTATTGAAAGAATACATCACAGTGAATTAGGGAAGGTTTTGTATCAGGATTGGAAAAGAGAACATACTGAGTATAAAACCATATATGAAAAATATCGAGATCATTATGCGAGTAACTTAAATAGAACATATTTGTTTACTGAACTTTTTCCTAATTTGAGTAAGATAAGCGGGGATAAAAATACAGAAAAATATTTTATCTATGCTATCAGTGCAATAGCTCCGTTAATAGGTGAAATTCATACCTTTAAAAGAGACAATACTCTTATGAGTATGGCAAGGGAATCAGCAATAGCGAATGGTTATATTGGATCTAATATTAGTATTAGATCTGACATTAGACCATTTCTAAAATGCCATAACGGAATAAAGTTATACAGAAGTGCCTTTAGAATAGGGACGATTGGAAATAAAGACAATGACTGGTTAAAGCTTCAACAAAAGAGGACCAGTGGCCAACAGTTTTACAGGTTTGAATTAGGCAATGTTATTGGCTTTATAAAGGTAAATGACAGTAATCAAAAATATATTTATGAAACAAGTTCCCGTGAACATTTAACTGATAATTTTCATGTGGCTGCATTAAGAATGGTCCTTAATAAAATAATGGAAATTTTTTCTCCTGGATTCACCAAAAAAGCAGTTGAGATTACAAAATATATTTTGGACCTGGAAGGATGGCTACCAGAAAACAGCGATAAGCAGATTGAACGGGAAGTTGATAAATCAAAAGAAACTCTTGAAGCTGCAAAACAAAATATAAAAGCAATTCAAAAAGCAATTTCAGCTGTAAAAGATAATATCGATTTGGATACAGAACAAAAAAGAGAGTCTGTGAAAAAAATCTTTACAGAGCTTGAGCCTTCAGTTTTGAATTTTGAAGAAAATATTGAACAGACAAACAAAGCTTTTAAAAGTGCAAATACCCTATTGGCTGTTGCTCAACAGGTCCAATCAAGGGTAAAGACAGAGGCTTATAATAATTATAAGTTAATGGCAAACGGACTTGTAACTGAAATTATAACACATGAACTGCATTCTCTTTTAAGCAATTCAGATAAGGAAGCTAAAATTTATGACACACATTTCAAAACAATAGAAGATTACTTTTTGGATAATGAACTGTATGCGATAAATAAAGATCATTTTGCACCAATTAAAAATAAGTTTCAACATCTGTTTACCCGTATGGCGGATTTGGATAAGTTTTATTCTTTTCTGGAAAAAACATTTATTACTAAAGAAGGGAATGAAATATTAGAACCGGTAGATGTTGAGAATGAGCTTGATGTGATTTCTGAAAGATTCAAATTTCGTTTTAAAAGACATAAAATAGACATTGATTGCTCTTCAATAAAGTCTACTTGGGATGTGCCAAAAGGTTCCTTACTTCATGTGTTTTATAATTTGATTGATAATTCAATTTATTGGATTCGGGAGCGGCAAAAATTAGCGAGAAAGGATTCTTTCTATGAAATTGAGGGCAAAGATAAAATAAAAATATCCTCTGTAAGTGCCTCATCAATTCAGTTTTCCGACACCGGAACAGGAGTTCTTGAAAAATACAAGCATTCACTATTCAATGAACTGGAATCCGGCAAGGAAAATGGTCGTGGAATGGGATTATATATTGTACGGCAGTTCTTAAAATCATTTGGTGGGGAAATAGAACTCCTTCCAGCAACAAATTATTATGGGAACCAGTATATTTTTGAAATCCGAATTAATGGGGCTGACGGAAATGACGACTAAACTTTCTGAACTGATCTGTAGTCTAAAGGCTTTCACTGTTATTATAGTTGAAGATGACTTTACATATGAAAAAGATCCTCAAAAAATATTGGGCAAATTTTGCTGTGCTGAAAGTACGGACCAATGTAATATTTTAAAGGGCCTTTCTAAATTAGATCTGCAAAATTTATTACTTCTACTTGATAATACAGTTATACAATTTAATAAAATTCAACATTCTGATTCGTCTTTTAGGGGTATGCCTGCAAGTGATCATATCAAACGCTACCTGGAAAAAATAGGTGAGGAAAACATTTTGAAAAATGGGATTTTAGAAGAATTAGAATCCGCCGTCCAGAAGGATACGAATGATTCTTTTAAAAATCTTCTGTTAAGGCACGGCATCTACGGAACTAAATCCGAAGAGCATTATCAAGCATTAATCGATGAATTAAAAGCAATAAATGATGTACAAATTCTATACTATAATAGTCGGCCCTCTGACACAGAAATGACTGAATTGAAAACGTTGCTTACAAAGAAACCAGAAATAAAAAATCAGTTTATTTTAGCAATTGTTGACAATAGGCTGAGTACCGGAAGTGCAGATGAAGAAGGAAAGATCTTTATAAAAGATGAATTATTAGCACTTAATCAATCTGATGATTTGAAATTTCTTTGCTGTATATATACCAGCCGTGATCTCGATCAAAAACCAGCTAAAAAATATGAAGATTACTTTATCCAGGAAATACAAAAAGGAAGTGAGAATTCAATTGATAGTATAGCTGAGTATTTGGCCCAAGCAGCCTATATTGAAGTTTTTAAATCGATTGAAAAAAATACACAAAAAAGCGCAAAATCGGCTTTTAATATGGTTCTTAAAAATCAGACAAATATAAAACATATTGTCGGTAAGTCACATGAAGAAGGGATACCACCTTATGAGGCTATTAAATACTGGTACTCTATGGCATTATACAGCCATTTTGAACAAAAGGAATTAGAGGACTTTTTATATTATGGTAATCTCACATCATTTTTTAACAATACCTATTTAAATGACCACCCTGATTTTTCAAAACTAAGTGAAGAACTCCAGAAATTGAATTCGTTTGAACTCTTTGACTATACGATAAACGAAAGACATCTTCCAATAGCCCCCGGTGATATTTGGCAAGCTAATGGTGAATATTTTATTTTAATTGGCCAGCTTTGTGATCTTTTAATTCGAGACTCAAATACAAGGAAAGCTAAAATTGGCGAGCTTATTAAAATGAAAGTACGCCCTGAGCAAAATGATAAAGAAAAATTTGAAATAAAATCAAACAAAGGCATAGCTCAAATTCATATTGACTATTTTCGTTGTCCAGATACCGGAGAATATAAAAAGATAATAGCAGACATTTCTACAGCAAATGTATATTTTGCAGACCTATGTGTTTTAGATTTATCCATGTTTAATAAAAACGGGGACTGTAAAATTGATTTAAGTGCTAACTTGGATGAGTCTATTAAATCAATTTTACCTAAAAATAATGATGAATATTTTATTTCTTTAAAGAATTTTTATGAATCAATTACAAAATTTATAAAGCAGTTGTATTATCCTAGTGATATTTCTCAAATAAAACAAATCTTTAATGGTTCTGTAGAAAATGAGTATTCCATAAAATTTTCAAAAATGAATTTTAGTGATAAAGATGGGGTAATGGATCATAGTATAAAAAGAGTCGCAAGGCTAAAAGATAAATATTATGATTCATTATATAAAAGTTATCTCAACAATAAAGGGCGGATCGATTTAAATCTAATTGATAACTCACCAGAAACTCCAATAAGAGTGAACTTAAAATGTTCTTTTTCCCATGATAAGGATTCAGAACAAGAAATTGAAAAAATAACTTTGTGGAAATCAAGAACGAGAGAATGTTTTTTTAAAAAAGATGAGTTATTAAAAAAAACAAATCGTAGGTTTCATAAAATCTTAAATTATTTTAACGATAATGATTTCAACTTGGGGAAAAATAATAAAATTGAAATAAAAAAAGAAAAAGATTTTTATAAGCTTATTTTTAGCTACAAATTAGATGGTCATGATAAATGGTTCGCAGCAAGTAAATTCAGGCCCAATGGTCTATTTAAGGGGCCAGAGATTAAGGAGTATCTGAAACTGGGAATTCAGGTTGTAGGGAATGGGGGAAAAAGAAAGCTTGGCGATACAAATATCTCACTCGAAGAACTAAAATCAGGTATAGAAATTTTTGAGAAATCAGAAATTTTAAAACTAAATTATGGAATTATTGAAAGAACAAATTATTAAGCCCAAAATTTTTAATGTAATCTCTTTGTTCTCTGGTGGGGGGTTTCTTGACATCGGCTTTGTTAACCAGGGGTTTCAAATTGAGGAGGCTATTGAGATTGAGCCACATTTTATTAAAGCATACAATTATGGTTTGAAAACTTATTTTAAAAATTCTAAAAACGATTTTATTAAAAACGGGTATCTACATCATAAAGAAATCATTCAGCCCATTGATGCTTCAGATGAAATAGAGCAAGGCAGATTGAGAAGTGAATATAAAAACATTACTGGAATAATTGGGGGGCCTCCATGTCAAGATTATTCAATTGGTGGAAAAAACGGGGGTATTAAAGGCGACAAAGGCAAGCTGATAAATAGCTATTTGAGGATTGTAAAACAGGTTCAACCTAAGTTTTTTTTCTTTGAAAATGTAGAAGGTCTGTACAAAAACAAAAAACATCGTGCTTCTTTTGATATATTTGTTAATGAATTAGAAAAAGAGGGATATGTCATCTGGCATGACATTCTTAATGTTTTGGAATACGGTTATCCACAAAATCGACCGAGAATTGCCTTAGTTGCTTTTCAAAAAAAAATTATCCGAAGTTTAGAAACGAAAGGTTTTATTCTTGAGAAGAATAACGATAAGCTAAAAACTCCACATGAAACCGATAATTATATTTTTAAATGGCCACAACCAAAATATGAAAATCCAAAATCATTTAATTGGCCAAAAAAATGGGCATTTGGAAATAATTTTTCAAAAGCAACAACAAAAGGCTTTGATGAATTATGTGTTTATAATATTTTTAAAAACTTAGACGCATCTACACCAAATCAAAACGAACATTTTCAACCCAAATCAAAAAAATTTTTAGAAATACAAGAAGGCGATACTTATAGAAAATCATTTAAAAGACTTCACAGATACCGATATAGCCCTACTGTGGCTTATGGGAATAATGAAGTCCATCTTCACCCTATAAAACCCAGACGTCTAACAGTAAGAGAAGGCTTAAGACTTCAAACTGTTCCTGATGAATATGTATTACCTTCTGATATGCCACTAACACCTAAGTTTAAGTTGATAAGCAACGGGGTTCCTACAGCAATAGCCGAGTTAATTGCAAAGGAGGTTAGAAGGACCTTGGAGCTATATTATCAATATAGAACATAGGGTTACCCTTTAAAGCTTTTTTTCTGAAACTATACTAATGTTGCTAAATAAATTTTCAGTAATGTATGTTTTTGGTATCCGAAAGATTTTACACTGAACACTATGTCTACAAAAAAACGCTCGAATGCCCCAATACAAAGGGGTTGACTATTATTAACAATCTTGGGTTTTCTGTATCATAGCCAGGCACAATATCTTGTGTTTTAAAAAATCGATAAAAATACACCAGATGTTTAGATATAATCCGCACTATATCAGGATGATATTTACCTTATCTTTTCTGCAAGTTATTTTAATATCGCTGTTAAAAACTAAGATATCTTGGTTGTATTTTTTTTCTTATCGTCAGCCCTTTAAATTTCTCATTGGGATATCCAAGTGCGATAACTGAATAAACCGCTTCATTTTCATTCACTCCCAAAGATTTTTTCAGTTTTGAATCATTTGCAATCGCATTTACAGCAAAACCGATAAGGCAGGTTCCAAGCCCCATGGCGTGCGCTCCTAAAAGAATGTTCTGGGTCGCAAGAAGTGCATCTTCTGAGGGGCAGCTGGATTCTTTTACGCCACCAACCAAAATGACAGCCGTGGCGCCATGGAAAAGCTTATCAATCCCTTGATTTTCATAGAGTTCAATCGTCTCTTTGACAGATTCATAATAGTTTTCCCAATAAAACTGCAACTTCTTATTGCCAAAGAGACTCATCCCTTTTCTTAGAAGGGTATTTTCAGACATTTTGTTTAATTTTTTAAAAAAAGCTGCGATCTTCACACCAAGGCCAGCAACCTCTTTTTTTGTGGGAACAATCGTAAACGTCCAGTCCTGGCAATTTGATCCCGATGGAGCAGTTGTTCCTATTTTTATTAAGTCTTCAAGGATATCTTTATCTATGTTTTTATCTTTAAAATTTCTGCATGATCTTCTGGAGAGCATCAGTTGGACAAGTTCTGATGTTTCAAATTTTCCATGTTTCATCCATTTGTTCTCACATGAGAATGTCGTAAAATCAATTTCACAAAACTGAGTATTTTTCAGGCTGATTGCTTTTTGGGGACACGCTGCAATGCAATGACCGCAGGTAAGTGATTCCTCTCCTGTAATTTGAGCCTTTTTGTTTTCAACGGATATGGTCTCGGAAGGGCAAACCTTTACGCAGAGTCCGCAGCCATCACACAACTCTTGATTTATTTGAATGTTTATTTTTCTTTCCAGCATGGTTTATCCCTTTTTTAAAAGATTCAGGTTATCAAGGCAGTGTAAATGTCATATATTTGATCGTTAATCCCTTTGACAGGGCCTTGCCCTCAAAAGTAGAAGCAACGGAACGGGCGCCAAGCAGGGTATCCTCAGATGCATGGATATCGTCAGATGCGGCCACGACTTTACCCCCCCAGCTTTTCACAGATTCCAGGGTATAGTTATAGAGCAGGTCGCTATCTGTTTTTAAATGCACCGTTCCTCCAGGGACAAGTAAATATGCATACATATCTAAAAATGAAGGCGCGGACAACCTGGATTTGATTGATCTTTTTTTAGGGTGGGGATCCGGAAAGGTCAACCAGATCTCGTGGATCGAGTGTTCCGTAAAAAATTCTTTGAGGCTTTCAATTTGCACCCGAAAAAAATGGACATTCTCAAGGCCTTTGTCCATAGCCTTTTGTGCACCCACGCAGATGCGGTGGCTCTTATAGTCGATTCCCACACAAAACCAAGAAGGGTTGGACGCTGCAAACGCAAGGGTATGTTCCCCTTTGCCGCAACCCAGTTCCAGAACCCTTTTCATCCCTTCATGACACGGGTCATCCCACGGGTATGCAACGGTCTGATCTGATTCACTAAATTCAGATATGGTCACGTTTGGCAGATGTTTTACACGGGCATACTTTTGAAGTTTATTCTTTGCCACAACTATAATTTTTCAGAAAAAGATGGGGGTTGTTTCCACACGCTCTTTTGAGTGGCAATGTATAAGTTTTCGACTTTCTTTCTTGCCCAGGGTGTTTTTCTCAAGAATTTAAGACTGGATTTCACACTGGGATTGCTGATAAAACACTGGATCTTTATACGATTTCCCAACGCATCCCAGCCATAATGATCAACCAGGCTGTTAATGATTTTCTCAAGCGTCACTCCATGCAATGGATTGTTGGTCTGATGTTCATTCATTATACTATTTTGTTTTTTTAACAAACTTTGTCAAGATTACAATCTGCTGACCATTGACACGACCTTCAATCTGCTCGGGGTTATCTGAAACCAGTGAAATCCCACGGACAGCTGTGCCTCGTTTGGCAGTAAACGTAGTCCCCTTTACATTCAAATCTTTAATCACCGTGATCGTATCACCTGCCTTTAATTCTACGCCATTACAATCGACATATTTAAGGTCTTCTTTGGCGCTTTTGCCTTCACCCGTTGCTTGGGCCCAGATTAAGGTTTCATCATCTAAATAGAGCATATCAAGCAAGTCCTGTGGCCAACCTTGATCACTCAGTCTGGTTAGCATCCGCCATGCCATTACCTGAACCGCTGTAACCTGGCTCCACATGCTATCATTCAGACAACGCCAGTGATGGATATCCACTGTCGCTGGATTTTCAATCTGTTCATGACAAATGTCACAAATCAATACGCACTCATCTGCACTGCCAGTTGTTTTGGGTGGGACTTCATACACACTTAAATTTTGTGTTTCACCACATAATTCACATTTAGATCCACAGCGATCATGCAGTGTTTTTTCTATACTCATTATTCATTATCCCTCAAAGTTAAGTGCGCATTTAATGCTAAAAAAGTGGCATCATAATTTATTTCAGGCAGAAAAGAAAGACGAACCTTTTGTATGATAGTTCTATACATCTCCAAGTTTTTTAAGACGCACAGGGTGGTAATGCACATAAACCTTTCGAAGCATTTCAATTCCGGAGAGAAGCGTATGTTCTGCTGTATCGGAGATCTTATCGCCTTCCTTTACAGTCAAATTGCCATCAATACCAATGGTAAGATTCACCACCAGATAGGGGCCAAATCTGTGTGCCTGGATATCTTCAATGGATTTGATCTCTTCCACGCTATCAAGCAGTTCATGAATCCGACCCGCAACCTCTTTGCTGGGAACGGCATCCATAAGATCCGAAGATGCTTCACGAAGAATATCCATGCCTGTTTTAGCCACGATCAAAGCGACAACGGCGCCAGCGACAGGGTCGACCCATGCATATCCCATCAGATTAAGAATAATGCCGATGGCAGCGCCCATGGAAGCAAAGATATCATTCCGATGATCCCGGGCCAATGCACTGATGGCCAGGTTCCCGGTTTTTTCGCTGATCCGGCTTGCGTGCAGCACCAGAAAAATTTTACAAATAATCGTAAGAAACGCCACAACCAATGCAAACATTCTGACCTTAAGCTGTGGGGTTGTTCCCACAAAAAGATCGAATGCTGAATTAACAGAATCCCAGAATATGGCGGCACCCGTGGTGATTACAAATGCACCGACGACCAAGGCCGCTATTGTCTCGAGCTGATGATGACCATATGGATGTTCAGAGTCTGCAGGCTTGCCAGATAAACGAACAAAAATTTTGACCACAACAAAATAAATCACATCAGAGACAGAATTGATACCATCTGCGAGTAATCCCTGGCTATGTCCCAATATACCGGCGGAAACTTTTACAAATGCAAGAATGGCATTAAAAAACAGGCCGATATTAACCACAAATTCAGCCGCTTTCTGACGGTTCTTAATATCTATTTTTTCACCAGGTTCAAATACATTGGTTGTCATTAAATTATTGTCTTTCTATTAATTGTGATTTTTCATATCCCCCAAAAAGAACTTCATACGCTTTTGTTAATGTATAACGTATTCTAAGCCCAGAGACAAACACGATATCTGTTTATTGCCCGGAGAATACGATCCGATCCTGGAATTTATGGCTAAAGCTATCTGGGGCATATGCTGTCTTGCTCCAAGAACTATCTGACTTTAAATGTACATCAATCTTTTTTTCAGGCATCGGCAACAAACCTTGTGCAATCAACTCTTTATTATCACGTCTTATTTTACGATTCTTTTTTTCATTCTGGGCGATGTAGTAACGAACCTTATAATGATCATACATTCGCATAAACTCGGTTGTTATAACGGCTGCCAGCCGTTTATTACCGACAAACAACATGGCATTTTCATCATTATCCTTACAAGATGCTTTCGAAAAATTTGCCGATCCTATAAACACTTTGGGATTATCACTATATGGATCCACCACAATTGTTTTTGCATGGATCTTGTGTGCCCCAAAAGCCTTGGCATCCCAACGTTCATTTCGATAGGTTTTAAGCTGTTTGGGTGGAAAAAACCGGGTATTATTATGATTCAACTGTGCGATTTTTTTCTGTGCTGTTGCATTTGCCAAACCATATTCAATTATCTTCCCTTGATTTGCATTCATGGCCTCAACCATTCGTTTATCCACACCAAATGGTCCTGAAATTAACACCATTTGCTTGGCATTGTTGATCAGTTCAACTGAAGTATCCAGAATATCCACCTGCCGTATTGGTGAAAAAAATGTCTTTTGTGCCAGTCGGTTCGGCAGTTGATTGATTCGATCCATTAATGCACGGTTGCGATTTTTACTCTCGGCTTTAGATGGATTGTCAATCAGGCCCTGGTAGTAATCTTCAAAATGGCGCACCGCATTTACATCCCTGATAATCAAACCTGTATTTGACTGAAAGTTGAATGCATTCTCAGAAAAATTTGCAGACCCTGTCCAGGCTTTAACCGGCAAATTATTACGCAGCAGCACCACCAGTTTGTTGTGGCTGATATTCACCTTAGTGCGCCGGATCACCACATCGTTCAAAGCAAATTCAGAAACAATATGATCGCTCTCTTTGGTCGAATTCTTTCCCGGCTTAGCATCATGCACAATCTGGACACTCACACCTTTCGCTATGGCACGCTTAAATGCTTTTGCAATCTCAACATCATGAAATTCGTATATGGCAACATGCAGGATATCCCCTGTTTGAGCGGATGCAATAAACCGTAACAATGACTCTTTTAACCCCCGGGATAACCAACCATAAGCAGCGTCTGGCGGATCAACTTCACTCGGATGGGTATCACCAAAACGTTCGAAATATGCCTTGGCAGCCGTGACCCCTCGATTAACATAAATCCCAAGGTCTCCATCATCCTCGGGTGTTGGAGAGAATTCAAAGACCAAAGGATCTTCTTCCCGCGTCAGGTGACCGGGTTCTCCTCGCATCGGGAATACCTCATATCGATAATAACGGCTGGCATCCAATGTATAGTCATTCCATCTAAATCGTTGGAATGGCGCCGTTAGTGATCCCACATCGTTCGCTTGCCCATTATCCTCTGACCGAAACCGTTTGTAACCGCCAAGCCACTTAAGTTCGAGTATTTCATCCGTGGCTTTGGAAAATTCCGTCCGCCGAATGGCAAAGCCTTTTAGACCCTCGCGCAACGATGCATCATCAAAGCTCCAACCAATAATTGTAGAATATGTGCCGACAAGCGCAGAACCTGAATACGGACCTGCCGACACCTTCAAAACCGGTTTATATGGAAACATATTATTCTCCTTTCATCTGTCGATCATCCATTTAATGCATGAAAAGATCATGCCTGGGAGCTCTCAATTTCCGGCAACAAACTCTCCCAGAGTTTATCTATCGTTTGCTGTATAAGTTCAGGGTCTTTATCGACAGAGATCTTTTTTTGCAGTTCCATTAACTGGGTCGAAATAATTATTTTATTACTCAGCGTATCCCGGGTCGCTTTAAGATTTACCGCCTGAATCTGGTTGTCAAGAATCTCTTTTGCACTTCCTTCAAAAAGTGATTTCATGGTCTCCACCATCCGGTTCAGGAAAGTGTAAAACAAATCCGCAGAGAAACCGCCAAGAATTGCCAAAAGCGGCCTTACAATGTTTTCCACAAGAAGTTCAGACTCAATAACCTCTGTATCTATAACCAGCGAAAGTATCAGCCCGGAAATAATACCCAATAAAAACCGTATCCAATACGATGCAACCTGATTAGGGTCATACGTAAGGTTTCTTATATATTGATTGGCTTTATATAACGCAGCAAAAGAAGCACCAAGAGCCGAGGATGAAATAAGAAACAATAACGGATAAAGCAAGTCTTTGCCATCTAAAGTAAAGATATTAATATCAAACATATTTACTTCTTTTTTTAACACCACACAGAGAAATACAACCAAGGATAATATTGCAACAAAGATCATATCTCTGATCAATGGTACAGGTCCGAAAAAACTAAACAAACTTCTGCCACCGCCTCTGTTTATTAAGAGTATGGCCTGGGGAGTTGCGGGTTCCACTATCTTTGACAGCTTTTGATGTGCGGATACAAGCAGATCAATTTGGGGCTCACTTTTTTCTAAAGGATCTTCTTTTCTCTCAGGATTTTCCGATGGTTTTTCCTGAAAATATGGTTCATGTGCTGTAATTGTTTTGGCAACCGATAGCGGCACCTGCATCCCTCTTTCCGCTGCGTATATTGCCATCCCCTTGCACTCTTTAAATATCAAACAACGATAATCATTTTCAAAAACGTAACCTGTTTCCATAATTTTTTCCTTTTATCTATATATGATTAGGACCTCAAAAAAACGTTCTCCATCGATTCGATCTATTGAGAATATTGCCATATCATAGGACCTGGAGATCTTTTTTTAATTGTTTCTTTTCTGATAAAATATCTTGTTTTTCCCACCACTCAACTCCCTGAAGTCTAATCTTCTGTGGCACCCTCGATAACCATCGTGAAGAAGAATCAAGGTATTGGGCAAACCCAGCTGCCTGAATACGGGCCTGGGGGTCTTGGCTATAAAGTGCTTCAAAAGTATATGCACAAGCTGTTTGAGGACACAGTGCCTGATGACGCTTTGCCCACTTTAAACCAGATAACAGATAATCTTGATCTGCCGTATATTCATAGAGCCATTCGGCCGTGTTTAGCAGCTGATACAAAGGGAAAGGAGATCGAACTGTATAGCTGGATTTTCGCCTTTCAGCAGACGCCTCCAAATACTTAATCGCGGCTTTCTTGTCTCCTTGATATGCACATATCAGAGCCAATGACAGCGAACCTTGAAGGGTTTTTGAAGTCTCATTTTGAGAAACTAAAATTTTCTTTAATTGTTCAAACATTTTTGGCGTTGCTTTAGGATGATGAATAAAACCCATGGTTGCATACGGAAGTGCAAACGTTTTATGGGATACTGCTTTTAAAATATTGAACCGACTGTCATAGTAAAGGAACAGTTCTGCTGCTTTTTCATATTCTTTATTTTGAATATAAGACAATCCAAGATAACTGTGAGCATATTGATCTTTAAAGCTCACGCCACTTATTTTTTTAATTTTATCCTCACAAAAGCCTTCAGAGCACTCGGACAATGATGAAAATATTTCTCCGAGTTCCTTCTTTTTAATCGTCCCCTTAAATGGCTTAGATGTTGTGTATTGATGGATTTGCGTGACATTACCAACCGATAGCGTCCGATCGATATAGGCCTGTAGAAAAAAATACTTTTGTTGCTGTTTTTTTAAATTATCAGAGGCCGATACCGGCATCAAATCTTTGATCTCTTTTTCTATACTTTCCATGCCCACTTGACCGATACGATGATCAATAAACATAGGCTTCCACAAACCACCCGTACTCTTTGAATGATCATACTGCTCTAATGCCCGTTTAAAAAATTGATGCACATGGTCTGACTCACCCAATAGACTCAACATTGAAAGATACTTTTCCAGTGAAGAAACGGAATCGTACCTGGACCATGCTGAATACGCATGTTTTGCGGCTCTGTAATAGTCTTTATCCATTATAGCAAGGCGATATCGGGCTAACATTTCCCTGCCAGCCCCTGTATTAAATGAAGAACTAAATTCATAAAACTCAGCCGCTATCTTGAATTTTCCTATCTGGTCAAATACGTCACCGGCCATATAGGCCAGGTTCGATGTTTGAACCCTTTTACCGGAAGGCTTATTCAAAAAGTCGGGAAAAGAGAAATAGACGTTACTTGCCTCTGGATATTTCTCATCTTCAATCAGACTCTGTGCAAGTAAGGCATAGATCTCCCACGATTGCTTATCGTGTTGAATGGCCTCTTCCAACAGCTCAATGGCCTTATCATTTCTTTTTTCCTGTTTAAATTTCATGGCACCAAAAACAATTTTTCCAGGAGACCCATTAAATCTGCTGGAATACTGTTGGTCAAACGCTTCATCGCTCAATTTCTTCGACAAATAAGCAGATTCAAGCAAATCAAAATCGGTGGTGGTAAATTGTTCTGTCCTCTGATCAGAAGGATAATAACTTTTTGATCCACCCTGAGAACCACAAATCATTCCCCCCTGTTTAAAAAGTCGTGATATTTTATTTGTTAGATAGGATACCCTTCTATAATTGATCTCATGTTTGTATGATGTCTGTTTTATTTTGCATGTAATATTATAGGCTTTTTCCAAATAAAAGTTTCTTGTAGCAGATTTGTTTTTAATCGCATGTTTATAAAGGCCAATTGCATAGGGTGCTTCAAATGCAGAGAATCCCCTAAAGACAGGCTCAAGTGTTTCTCCATATTTTACCGCGCGGGTATAAGCCCCTTGCATATAGACCATTTTGTACAATGGTTTTAAAGGAATGTTTATTAATATATCCCGATATAGCAGCCAGAAATCGTCTTCACAGATATTGTTCTCAAATATAGGTTGATTGGACAAAGCGACCTTTGCACGAATCTTAGAAATCAAATTACCAAGTATATTATTTACAACACCTTCCCCAAGATTATTCCCGAATATTTCCTGAGATTGGAATTCCTCGGCCAATAATTCCCCAAATTCGGGGAAAAGCTGAATCATTGCCTTCAACAGTTCTGGCGTATTTATCCCAGCCCAGTAATCTTTGTCATCAATGGCATATTGAACCATCTGTCCCCACTCGTCTGAGATCATCTGCTCGTCAAATTTATGCACCGGTTTGTCATATGCCCGCGATAGCTTCAATAGTTCCAAATATGAGATGGTATACAATAAAGGGTTCGTGATTTTTCCAAGCGCCTCTTTCAACTCATAATAATTCCCATTAATATACGCCTGCAATGCCATCAGCTCCACATCGTTGGAGCCTTCAACATATGCCAGTGCTAAAGGACGACGATGCAGATATTGCATAGCCCGGGCCATGAATAATTTATAATATTTAGACGCTTTATTAACGCCGTTCAAACTGGTTATCGAACGTTCAAACAAATGATTCCTGGCATCCGGATGAATATTTGGGGTCAGACACGCTATAAGTTGCAACCATGCAGCAATATCCAAAGGATCTTTTATGGTGCTTATCTTCTCAATAATTGTAGAATTTAACGACCAATTTTTATCATCATTCACATCAGTTTCAACAGCAGAATTTTTTTTAGTGGTGGTAACCAATTGGACCATATCGGTCATGTTATCAAGTATTTGAATCTCCAATGTTTTTTTTGCAGATACTTTTTCCAATGGATATATTTTATATTTTTCAACTTTACCTGCCTGGGTTATCACAAAGGCCAACTCTTTATCAGGAAAGCCTTTCTGATCTTTGGCTTTTTTATCAACATTTTTAAGCAATAAATGTACAATTCGGGTATGATCCCTTTGTTTATATGAATACAATCTATCATCGTCATAAACAATCGCTCGATCACCTAAAGTACCTAAAACAAGTTGAGTTGGCATCACCGTTTTACCCGTAACTTGAGCAATCTGCGCACCAATAAAATCTGCCGCAAGCTTTCTAGAAATCAAATCATTGCTGGCTGAAGAATCTTCTACGGGCATTACAATAAAATCATACGTTTTTTTCTCAATAATTTGCTTATGCCACTCTTTTTTTTCTTGGGCCCAGGAAGATTTGTTTTCATATGTTAACCCCGTCCATTGTTTGCCTGCATTCACACCCAAAAAAACATTTTTAAAATCAACATAAACATCATATTTTTCTAAATCTATTTTGGGTAATGGGATATTTGGATTGTTTAACTTTTCTTGCCAGTTTTTCATATCCTCCCGCAGCTTTCTTACATCTTCCATGGCTTGTTGATTCAGTTCTTCAACCGTTTTATATTTTTCAGCCACTGCATATGAAGAAAAACAAAAGAGAATAGAGAGTGTTGCATAGAGCAATAGGCCAATTTTAAACATAAAATTCATAGAGATGAACTCCAATTTCAAATGATGATTTATCGGTGAATATGTTACATATCTCAAAGTTAGTTTTCATATTTCAAAATTTGAGTCTAAAGGCAGATTAAGCGGATTGTAATCCGGTATTTTATCGATACGTTCTTTGACAGAAACACTGACGTCTGCAACTTTACCAATAAAACGAGAACGAATACCAAATGCCTTCCAAATGCCATCATATGAGTTGTGCAATGTATCACAAGGATCTGGAGTCAATTGGTTAACAGCACTGGCTTTAAATCTCAAACCATGCCCATATGCATGATCAATCATCCATTTTAATGCAATATCTGATAACCCGCATTCTTCATACCCGCCACCCACATCACAATGCACACCGGAAAACCACTTCTGACGAATTTTCATCGTTTTTTTCCATTCCACAACCGGAAAAAATTTTCGTTTTTCATCAATCGCCATCGCATGATAACCGGCAACGACACACCCTGGCAGGTCATTATCGTTAAAGTCTTCATCGGTGGTGGTTTTTACCGTATCCCAGACACCAAGCATTTCCACTGGAATATCAAATAAACTGCCCCTTTGCTTTAACACATCTGCACCGGCAGTATCACCCTTCAGATAAAGCTGCCATGCCTGTTCAACATCCTCTGCTTGCACCGGGATACCACTATGATTGATTAACCCGGCTAAGCGCCGGGCAGCATACGCCCCTCTGCTAAATCCAAAAATAAACACTTTATTTTCTTCTCTTTTCCAATCGGTATCTGCAAACCGTTTTCTCAAGAAACGATACGCCCCCAAGATCTGTCGATCCAGACCTTTTCCATAGATACCTCCGGGAAGCGCTTCCCAATGAGCGGTACCGACACCTTCTTCATAATGCGTAACTTGCTTTGCCGAACTGCATGCATTTAATATTTTAGCCACATTGGTGAGTCCCGAATCGGTATCATTCCATGTGCCGTCACAGCCGATAATTAAATTTCGGATTTGGGCCATTCTATTACCTCCTATAACAAAGGTTATTGATTCGGATGATATTCTTCTTCATTTTCCTGGGCTGATGTTCCATCACACCACCATTCAACGGCTTGAGGAACATAAAGCCCTAAAGAGACAATTGAAATGAATGCGTATACCACATTTGTGTGATACCGAACCCGATATAAACCTTTGCCATTCTCACACTTTTCGACCGGCGGTTCAGACCAAACAATATTATAAAATGAACCATGCTGGGTATGTGTCCCCGTTTTTGACATTGGGGTTTTCTGACCATCGCCCTCAATCGTCATCGTAGCGCAACCAAATATGCTGACAATCATACAGCATATCAATACCATCCGAATCGTCTTTTTCATATTCCCACCCATTCCTTAAAGTTATTTGATTTTTAACAAATAAAAACCACCGACCCTGACGGATAGACTTTCTTCCCTATTCAAAATTCTCCATCCAAGTATTTATCCACCAATCATTTATCCAGCAAGCAGCAATTTTATCGTAACGATCTTATAATTCTTTAATTTTATACACTTTTGGGTAAATCTATCCAAAGATCTCTAACTGTCTTATGGTATTTTAATTTTTCGATTACATTATTTACAGGCTCAACAAAAATCGTTTCATAAAACCGTTCACCTTCTGAGGTCTCCACTGGAAAAGCCAATTGCTCCTCATCAAGTTTGAACTGAGCATTAATATCTTCTGTGTTACCTCTGGAATCAACTCTTATCCATTTTCCAATGCTCGAAAAATAGATCGCACTAAGGCCGTGTAAAAAAAGGGTGTTATTTTCCGGTGGATCTATACGTAAAAGCTGGTAGCAAAAGCCTGCTGGAATATTAACAGATCTTAATAACGCAACCAAAAGATGACTTTTAGAAAAACAGACCCCCGCACCTTCAGATAAAACTTGGCTTGCGGTACAGGTCACAACGGATAGGCCCGCATCATTTGAATGGGGAATCTCATCTCGAACCCATTCATATAAACTACGAGCCTTATCAATTTCACTTGTTTTACCTTTGGTGATTTTTTCTGCTTTTTCTATAATTGATGGCGTTTGCCAATCAATTATTTTCGTTGAAGCCATGTAATCATTTATATTTTCGGACTCAAATTTCATTTTCTATTCACCACATAAATCGTCTTTTAAAAAGATAAAAGATTTATTGATCAGACATATTATCAACTTTAGAGGATACTGATTTTTATGCTGAAACATCATCATAGTCTGTGCTGATAATAATGTCATGCCAGTCTTGAATTTCTTTTTCAATTGTTACTATTTTTTGCCTATAAATATCAAGTGTATCTTTACCTAACATTAAATGCACCGGAGGATGATTAGAGTTAGCAAGCGTTATAAGTGCCTTGGCCAATTTCTCTGGGTTTCCCGGTTGTTTTTTATTAACCAACGACATTTGGCTGCGCATTGCTCCTGCAGTTTCAGTATAATCTGCAATGATATTCTCCGAGGTTATCAAAGATGAACTATCCAAAAAATCTGTTCGGAAAAAGCCAGGCTCAACCGTCGTTGCATGAATACCCAATAACGCTAAATCCAATGCTAAAGATTCCGTAATACCCTCCACAGCAAATTTAGTTGAACAATACAATCCCCATCCAGCAAATCCTGCCAATCCGCCAACAGAAGAAAGATTTATGATATGACCCGATCGCTTTTTACGCATATGAGGCAGGATTTCCCGGATAACATTTAACAATCCAAAAACATTGGTCTCATAGTTTTGTCTTATCTCTTCGTTTGAAGTTTCTTCAATGGCACCCAATAATCCATAACCTGCATTATTAACCAGCACATCAATACTGCCAAATTGCTCTAACGCATCCTTTACAGAACGTTGCACAAGTGCCTTGTCGTTCACATCAAGAATAGGTACAAAAAGGTTCTCATTATAATTTAATCGTTTTAAAAGTAATTCTGGATTACTTCGGACGGTTGCGACAACTTTGTCGCCAGTTTTCAATGCTGCCTTCGCAATTTCAATACCAAATCCTCTTGATGCACCCGTTATAAACCATACTTTTGATTTTTTCATGCTATTTTCTCCTTATACGAATAAGTTAATGATGTTTCGAAAATAGCACTTCTTAAAAGTAAATGTTGTTCTATGCAGCTCAGAATTCTTGTTCATTTAGCTCAAATTATTTCTTTGTAATGACGGTGAATGCGCATAATAAGATTTATAAACTTTTGAAAAATGAGACAGATTTTCAAAACCAGTAGTATAACAAACATCTGTAACTGACATTTCAGTCTTATCAAGTAGTTCTTTTGCTTTTTTTAAACGTTGTTGCTGAAGCCACCTTAATGGTGAAATATTATAAATCGCCTTAAAATCTCTTTTAAAGGTTGAGAGACTCCGTCCGGATAAATATGCAAGATCATTTATTGAGACAGGGTTCATGTAATTTTCTTCCAGCACCTGACTTATGTCACTGCGAGCTTGCTGTTTTAGATATAAAAGTTGTGTAAGCAATGTTTGATCTATACTGGCTATTCCATAGAGCAACTCAAGCATTTTCAGCTTAATCAACCCAGCATCTATTTTGTCAGGATCACTAAAATAAGGAGATAACGACTGAACAAATCCAAGCAGCTGTGGGTTCATATTTCTTACAGATATAGATAATAATTCATCCGATCTTTGTACTGGGAGATCGACTTTTTTAATAAATTCTTTTAGAAAATCATCTTTCAAAAAAAACATCATTCCTTCAAAGAAATTATCATTTTCCGGCTCACCAAATTTATCATACTCAACCACGATGGCTTTTTTCAGCAGCACCATTTGATTCTTCCCAAGAGTATATACTTTTTCTCCGTGGCGAATGACATATGTTCCTTGCAATACAAATAACAATAGATGTTCTTTTAAAAACATTGAACCTGACATTCCCGTCACTTGTGTACATGAATCGACAACTGTAAACGTCTCCAACATCAATGAACGTTGATAATAAGGTGCTGCATGCATGCCTTGAGGTACTTTTATCGGTTTATAAATCATATCTGTGGATATTCCTTTAAGAGCCTGTTTTTTTTAGACTCGCTAATTTAAAAGCAAATAAATACTGGGAGATAATAGATGTAAAACAAATGTAATCAAACAAATTTCATTATATTCTGCAGTTCTGAAATGCCATATTTATTATTTATAATATATTAGAATCTGATATCTTAATAAAATCTATTTAAAGTATTTTATTAGGAGAAGGTTATTTTGGAATTCCAGCCAGTGCATGATACCCCCGAAATTTGTTTGTCCGGCAAAGATCTTATAGAAACGGAACATAAACGTTTTGATCTGGCCTATCAATCATATTTTATAGAAGGTGAAACAAAGCCAAAAAACATCGGCAAGCCTTTTCTGTTACACAATATTTCATCAACCAAAGGAATTCTTCTGGTTCACGGGTTAATGGCTGCACCCGAAGAGGTCCGCGAATGGGCCCAGTTTTTATATTCGAAAGGATATACCGTGTATGCACCCAGACTTACTGGCCATGGAACTTCTGCCGTTGACCTTTCCACAAAGCGTTATAACGAGTGGATAGACTCCGTTGACAACGGAGTTGCCATCCTCAAATCCTGCTGCGATAAGATTGTGATTGGCGGCTTTTCAACCGGAGCCGGGATCGCTCTTTACAAGGCCATAAAAGACCCCGATGATTTTGATGCCGTAATTTCAATCAGCGCACCCCTTAAATTTAAAGGCTTTTCCACCAATTTTGTGGAACTCCTCCATGCTTGGAACCACCTGGTAAGCTACTTGGGAATGAACCGACTGGCAAAGGTATATGCAAAAAATCACCCGGATAACCCGCACATAAATTACCATTGCTGCCCGATCCAGGGCATTGTAGAGGTCAAAGCTCTCATGAAAAAAGTTTACAACTCCCTTTCCTCTCTTGCGATACCCGCCCTGATTATGCAGGGAAAGACCGATCCCAAAGTAGATGGAAAAAGCGGGAAAAAGATATTCCATAAAATCTGTCATCCGAATGCATATTACAAAGAAATAAACTTCCACCAGCATGGGGTGGTTCGGGGATCGATTGCCCAAAAAGTATTTAGTGAGGTTGAAAGATTTCTTAATACCATTTATCCTGCATGATCCAAAACCTGTGACCCAATCGACACAACTCCTTTGTTTTGGATATTATTGCTCCATTATGCTTCTACCCTTAGAATTTTCTAAGTCGAGCGCGGCTTCCATTTCGGCCACCTTTAACGGACTGAGTGGAGGGACTTTACCAGCTTGAAGCATTGCAGAAAATTCAGGGACACTTATTTTCTCACCTGCCTGTAATTTTTTAACTGCAGCGTCTTTGTAAAAGGCATATTCAAAATCATATGCGGATTTCAAATGTTCTAATAATTTAAGACATTGAGAATAAGAAAGTGCACCACGTTCATTCACACCGATATTCAGAACTGCTTCTGTCTGCCCAGGCTGAACTCCCTTGATAATTATTTTATCACGCATTTGGTAAACACCTGGTAAAATGATTTGGTAGAGTGGAGATGCCGTTTTCTTGTCATAACCGACTAACGATACAGTGGCTGGCCAACCCGCGCGAACAATCACCTGGCCTTGCTGCCCAGTATCTCGACCACATCCTCCTGTAAGGGATAAAAAAAGAAGCGCTAAAAAGATCAAAATTAAATTTTTTAATGCTTTCATATCTCCTCCATAAATTATTGTTGCTCCAACAGATTTAGACGCTGACCATTTTATTTAATGTTAACCAATCATTCTCACATGCAAAACTTTTTTTGATGTTCTCTGTCATATGGATAAAACGGTTTGATGGTACTGAAAACAATACTGTGTCAGGTGAAATATATTTTCTCATTGCAGGATCCAAGGCACCAAGGACTGCCTTTGGATATTTTTTATTTCTTTCTTTGTATGGGATCGTCCACATGCTCTGACAGCCTGATGCAAATGGAACAATTACATTATTGTTCTCAGGACTATCAAAGTTAGACAAAGTGACCAGACCGGATAAACTCAATGGATTAACCCAACAATTGACGACCTCGATACAGATATTGTCTTCTATATCTTCAAGTTTACTTAATATCAGGTATTTTTCTTGGGGCTTTTCTGCCTTGATCTGGCTGTAAAACTCATTGCCGTAAGAAATATTTTCTTTAAACTTTTCTTTAGATGCTAAAAAGCCGCCGGCTTTTGTATTGGGTTGAGTAAAACCAAAATAACAAGCAGCGCCACTGCAACCGGCAGAATTCTGAGAGAAACATATTTTTCCCCCTTTCGTCACATCTTCAATATGCTTGAACATGCATGTCCATTTATTTTCTGGCAACTCTATTGAATTTTTGGGAAGAACAGCTGAAAAATACCAAGCCATTGAAGGTAGAGTAACAGAGAAATGACTAAGAAATTTGAGATTACTTTTTTTTACGCTTCTTGAATCCATTCTTTTACCCATTTAGTTGAGATTCTTAATCTGTAATAATACAACTAACCCGTGCAAATGGAGCGCAACACAATTTGCACCCTTGTTAATTGGACTTACGATATGCTATCTCCGATTTTTCTTTTCCTTCATTACCCTTTTAATTAACTTTCCAAATTGTTTGTCTTTTTGTTTTTTCTCTAAATATGACATTTCATTATACGTTGATTCCTTCTTTATTTTTATATAATTTTGATATCTTTTTTCGGATATTTGCCCATTTCCAATGGCTTCAATAACTGCACATCCTTTTTCATTAACATGGCTACAATCATTGAATAAACATTGTTTTGACAACTCTGTTATCTCCGAAAATGTTTCATCAATACCTGTTTCTACAGAAAAATTACCAAGTTCTCTCATCCCTGGAGTGTCTATCAACATGGCTTGGCAATCTAACATTACCAATTGTCGATTTGTTGTGGCATGCCTGCCTTTGCTATCCTTTTCTCTGACTGCCTTTGTTATAAAGATAGACTCTCCGATAAGATTGTTTAATAAGGTTGTTTTACCGACACCGGAAGTCCCCAACAAACAATATGTTCGCCGGGGAACCAAAAGATCCTTAATTTCTTTCAAACCGGATTCATTCTCATTACTAAATGGCTGCACATGCAAAGATGGCATTATTTCATGGATTTGTGCAATTCTTTTAGCGATGTTTTCTGCATCGATAAGATCACTTTTGCTCAGCAATACGACAGGTTCGATATTACTTTCTTTAACCATCACTAAATATCGTTCAAGTCTCCTAAGATTAAAATTTACGCCCAGGGATTGGACAATAAATGCGACATCAATATTGGCAGCAATCAATTGAAAATCAATTTTCTTTCCTGGTGTTTTCCTTTTGAGCAGCGATTTTCTCGGCAATAAGTTATGAATTATTGAAAAGGTATTTTCATCATAGAAATTGGCCAATACCCAGTCCCCCACAGCGGGATAGTCAACCGGAGACTCTGCATTAAAAACCATTTTTCCAATCAGTTCAGCAAACACATCGTCCTGTCCATTATTGATTAAGTAACTGTCTTTATGGACAGCCATCACCCTTGCAATCTCAAATTTATCCAAATCTACCGGATCAATATTATCCTGAAACCATTTTCCGAAACCAAGTTTTTCTATACTATTTGTATTCATATTCATTTGAAACTATTACAAACCTCCAAAATAAACTTTCCTATTATAATTGATCTACCCGCGTCATCCTTGTAATTAACGGCCCCCTGGGACAACGGGTTGTAAATCAATGATTTGCATTAAATGGTTTACTGAATTAATACCTTTGGGAACAGTCTTCTTTTTTATATTAAACCAGATTGCGTCAAAACCAAAATCAAGGGCTCCACGAACGTCTTTATCAAGACTGTCACCGACCAAAACAATCTCATTTTTTTCAGTGTTTAATGAAGCATAAATTTTTTGAAAAAACGCTTTAGATGGTTTTTCAAATCCTATATTTTGGTAGCAAAAAATATTTTTAATATACGGATCTAAACCGACTCTTGCCAAGGCTTTACGAATATCAGATTCGGTTGAATCTTTTGCATTCGTCGCTATATAGCATTCAGCGGATTTACTCAATGTATGTAAAAGCGTTTTCGCACCGAAAATTGCTTCAACGTTTGACCATTGATACATCGGTCCATTTTCTAAGGGAAAATCTACCATCAGTGTATCTCCCCAATCAAATATATAATGTTTATACCGTTTCATTGTTTTTTTTGTCTTTAAATTATAATACGCTAAATCATCAACTTGCCAGTGCATTCTTATTATCAATAATTTGATTTCGTTACAAGACGGCAGCAAATGCAGACAGGATATCTTCACGACTGAGCGATGTTTGCATTGCCGCTTTGGATAAGGCATGTCGTGTCGCCTGGAATCGCCTGCGTTGTGAAGGATTCAACTGAGCCAGGACATCTTGGTTGTCGCTGCGGTAAATCGGTCCGGAATGCTCAATCTCTAAAAACGCTTTGATCACATAGTGCATGGCCTGCTCGGAATCCATTGTCGCGTGTCGCCAGTTTTTCAGATAGCCTGATAATTCATATTTTTCCCTGGCACTCATTTCGTAAATGGGGCTGAGCGGTGCCAAAAGAAAAGGGAATATAGACCAGCTGATCGAGCCCTCGTGCTCCGCGGATTCATGCCTTCGCATAAAGTCGATGGTTCGCTGGGCCGATGTCTCGGTTTCACCAGGAAATCCAAATATAAGATAGCAGGAGCAATTGATGCCATTGGACAATAGTTTGTCCAATACACGATCGTATAACTCAGGGGTTGCACGTTTGTTCATATTTTCTAAGACCTGATGATCTGCTGATTCCAGTCCTAACTGAACTTCGATACATCCGGCCCGTCGCAATAATCCGGCATCAACTTCATCCAGGGTGCTGGCGCGGATGAATGTCATCCAGCGAAGTCCCAAATCTTCTTGAATAAACCGTTCGCAAACCGCCTCCAAATCATTTTTCCCCAATCGAAAATTATCATCAACAAACCAAACATAACGAGCGCCTCGCAACCGAACCTGTTTCATCTCGGCAATTAATTCTTCAAGGGGTTTTACAGAAGCAAGGTGACGATCTTTAACAAAATTACAAAAGGCGCAGTTGTGGGGGCATCCGCTGCTGGCCTGCAGTGGAACGACCCCGGATTGAAAGATGCTGTCAGGGAGTGATTCCCAATCGATGGTATGGGCTTCCGGATTAAATTCCGTGGGCTGTTCAAAAAAGTTGTAGGTGCCATTTTCAAGGGTTGCAGTATTTGGCAATCCCCCCATGGAACCTGTTGCGTTGAGTTGCTTAAGCGCCGTATCAAGGATATGCTCTCCTTGCCCGTTAATGATATAAAGATCCGCCGCGGGTATGTCATCATTATTCAAAAAGAGATACTCTTTTTTTGCTTCCTCTGGCGAGTACCCTGGTGTCTGGGAGCGCTGGCTAATTAGATATGACAAATATACGAATGGACCACCGATGATGATTTTCGCATCAGGTAACATAAGTCGTATTTTTGCCACCATCTGGGTCAGGGTTTGTTTGCTGGTGATAAAGGTTGTGGAGATGACTATGGCACGTGGATTTTTTTCAAGCAGTTGACGAAAATCTGCCTGCTGATTGTAAAAGCTATCGATTCCAGCCACCTTATAACCACGATGGGTCAGGTAGCTGATCAAATAGATGCCATTTAACTTAGGTGCCGATGCCCAGTTCATAAGGCCTTCACCAGCGATCGGGATTTTTAGATGGCCGCTATTCTCAACATAATTTGTCACCGTCTGGACATCTGCCACGCGATCTTCCAGATTGAGTTTTAAAGGATTCGTTCCAGAAAAGCTATCCGATCCGGAGTCCGCGATAATAATAGCATCTAAAGTCATTGTATTACCTCATTAGGAAAGATCTGGTTACACCAAAAGCATGCAAATATTTTCAGGTTCTATTCTTGAAAAGCATCCAATACTTTATCTGCTTCTTCAACGGTGGGAGCAAGACTTAAAACATAGCCCTGTTTTTCTTTTGTTTCTTTTGTAGTGGTCAAACTGTTGGTCACTCTTACCGCACGAACCATACCAGCATCAACAACTACCTTAAATGCCTTATCGGCCCAGACTGCTTCTTTGGGATCAGTAATTTTAAAATTAGTAATATCTGAAATCCCTGTAAATCCTCTTTTCAGATGAGTTATCTTCTTTTTGATCTCATTTACTAATTTTTCACCATCACCTGATCCCATTTCGCCCAAAGTGATGTATATTCTATTCTTTTCTACATTACACTTAACAGAGAACATATGACCTCCTTATTTGCCATATATAGTTGTTATTGAGATAGAAAACGAAGGCTATGCTGCTAAAAATTTAACGGTAGCATATTATCCGGCAATCGTCCATCCCACCCCCGATATCTTAAGTCTACCATCAATATCACCGGTTCTATCCGGTACATTTTGATCTGTTAAAATTCATGAAAAGGCTATACAGTCCGTGGTAAAACAATAATGGAGATCAATATGAAAAAAAGACCGGCCGTCGGTGTGGCAGCCATTGTTATTAAAAATGGGAAGGTGTTACTGGGAAAACGCAAAGGCGCCCACGGTTCTGGCACATGGGCTTTTCCCGGCGGACATCTTGAGTTCAATGAATCCATTGAAGATTGTGCCAAAAGGGAAGTTTTTGAAGAGACAGGCCTGTCTGTTAAGAATACCCGGTTTGCAACAATTACCAATGACCTTTTCTACCAGGACGACAAGCACTATGTGACTTTGTTTGTTGTCTGTGACCATAAAAATGGAATCCCCCAAGTAAAAGAACCGGATAAGTGTGAAAAGTGGGAATGGTTTTATTGGAATGACTTTCCAAAGCCCATGTTTTTGTCTTTGAAAAATCTATTGGAACAGGGGTTCACCCCTTTGGAGATAAAGGATGCATTTAAGCCCTCTGATAAACTGCACGAGATGACAGCAGCACAGGTGGCGACACTTAATATTTCTGGCAATAGTGAAAAAGGAATTGAAGACTTTAGCCATACAGAATTGATGGAAGCCGCATTCATATTTGAAAACCAATTAATGCAATTGCTGGAGGATATCAATCCCATCTCCTATGAGACATATTCCGAGCTGTCCCATACACAATTAACAGATATTATAAAAAACTGCACCGAACAGATTTGCAAAATAGGGAACACCGGGTGAGCCAGACATCCGCTACAATCCATCCATTTTCTGGATATATTGAAATTTTCAATAAACGACGCCTAAACTTAGCTTTTATGGCTTGATTTATTCGGGGATTTTTCGATTATATTTTAGGCTCTTTTTTTTCCTGCATATCACCAAGTTCAATATTTAAAGCGTGAACTGATAATAAAATTTCTCGAAATGATAACCCCAATGAAATCATCATAAAAATGAGACTAAAGCTGAAAATAATTTTCCCGATAAAGACGTTGCCTGCAAAAAGGACAAACAAGCATAAAACACATAAAAACAGACTGGCAACTCCAAATGCCTGCATATTCTTAATAATATAGACTCTTTTCCTCAAGCTTTCTATCTGGCCTATCAAAATATCATCCGGGTTTTCTTTATATTGAGAATGCAATATTCGAATACGCCCGCCTATCGTATTGAAACGATTCGTATATGCCACTAACAGTAGCGAAATTGCCGGAAAGAGTAATGCTGGTGTGGTCAATGTAATTTCCATAATTTATTATTTTCCTATCTCATTATATTTTCCACAGGCTTTTTTATTGCCAAGTTCACAGGCCTTTTTCAGATCATGCATTGCACTTACCATATCATTATTGTGGTAGTGCGTACCAGATCTTTCAAAATACGCTTCTGCATGATCTGGCTCTAGTTCAATGAACGAATCCCAGTAATGGATGATTTCATCCCATTTGTGTTCCTTTGCTAAAACATAATCAATCATATGATATGACTCAAAATAATGCGGATTTTTTTCAATGGCCGCTTGGAAATCAGACAGTGAGGATTCAAAATCATTCAAACGGGTCTTGACCACCCCCCTCCAATGATACGCCTGGTAATTACTTTCATCAAATTCAAGGGCGACACCATAATATTCAAGGGCTTTTTGAATATCCTCTTTAAACACATAATGTCCCCATTCTACCATGTTTTTACTCGCCCATTTTTTCCATTTTTTTGCCTCAGAATTCCCGGGTTTTATTGTTTCCACTGTATGTAGATCGCTAAAGGCTTTATCAAAATCCTTTAGCGAATAATATATTCTTGATCTCATTAAAGGATATTCATACAATACCGGCCTTAATTCTATACTCCTATTTACATTTTCTAAAGCCTGATCATATAATTTTAAATTATAATAATAAATCCTGGCCCGTTCATTATAGAATGTCCCATGATCCCCAAAATCAAGGGCTTTGGTATATAATTTCAATGCTTTTTCATATTGTTTTTTATGCGCAAATCTTTTGGCCTGATCAGAATATATAAATCCATACAAAATCGCCATTCTTGGATTTTTATCAGAAAATTTTTCAGCTTGTCGCGCAAATTCCTCCATCTGCCGATAACTGCCTCCCCACCGGGGTTCTTTTGTATTTAAAATCGCAGCTTTAATAATAAATGAATAGGGAAATAACAGATTCATTTTTTCAACCACCCTGTCGATTAATTCATCATCACCGTTCGCATTATACATACCAATCAGGTTATTATATGCCACCACTAAATTGGGATTAATTTCCAAAGCTGTGTACAGATTTGCCACAGCTTTTTCAAAATTTAGCCGCATATCTTCAAACTGTTTTTCCGACGTATCTTTTGCCCATTTATGCCCCCGGCTTTCCCATCCTTTGAGATAATAGTAATTTGCTATGGCAAGATACGGCTGATATGCATCCGGGGTCGCATTGATCCAGTTTCTATACAAATCTTCATAAAAGGAATCCGTATAATAAAACGTATCATATGCATCATATACCTTATATTCATCTGCCTGATCATTTTCAAAAATTTCCTGATACTGCGCCAGAACTGAATTCAATTTTTCAAATTGTTCGTCCTCAAACAA
>JAWSVH010000198.1:0-5752 GCA_033852015.1 Desulfobacula sp. | reverse complement strand
CAATACATTGTTAAAAGAAGAGCAAAGTGAAATTAATAGGTGACAAATTATGCCAAGATCATTGAAAAAAGGACCTTACGTTGCACCACATCTTTTTAAAAAGGTGGCAGAGGCAAGTAATTCCAAGAGTAACAAAGTCATTAAGACCTGGTCGCGTAGATCCACCATATTTCCAGAAATGGTCGGTATCACATTTGCTGTTCATAACGGTAGAAAATTCATACCAGTTTTTGTATCAGAAAATATGGTCGGCCACAAATTCGGTGAGTTTTCACCCACTAGAACATTTTGGGGTCATGCCGGAGATAAAAAATCCAAGAGGTAAGCTCTTTGTTTTATAAAGGATAGTGATATGGAAGTTAAAGCAGTTACAAAATATACAAGAATTTCACCGTTCAAGCTCAGATTGCCCATTGCCGAAGTAAAAGGGAAAAGTGCATCACAGGCACTGATACTTTTAAAGTTTATGCCACTTAAAGCTGCGGGAATTATTTATAAAACGCTCCAGTCAGCGATTGCAAATGCTGAGAATAACAACGAGCTTGATGTGGATAAATTGATTGTCAAAAGTATTTTTGTTGATCATGGGCCGACGATGAAACGATTTCGACCGAGGGCCAGGGGAAGGGCGAGTAGAATTTTGAAACGAAGCAGTCATTTAACAGTTATTGTTGAACAGACTGACAAATAGGAGGGAATAAGCTTGGGCCAGAAAGTACATCCTACCAGTTTAAGATTAGGCATCATCCGGACATGGGATTCCAGATGGTATGCGGACAAGGAATATGCCTCTTTTGTTGAAGAAGATTTCAAAGTTCGAAAGTTTTTAAAAAAGAAACTTTATCACGCTGGTATATCAAAAATTGAGATAGAACGGTTTTCCAGACAAATACGCCTTAGAGTGTTTGCAGCACGACCAGGGATAATTATCGGGAAAAAAGGTTCAGAGATCGCATTGCTTAAGACAGAACTTGAAAAAATGTTAGAGCCAGCAGTGCTTATAGATATTAAAGAAGTCAGGCGTCCTGAAATAGATGCTCAGTTGGTTGCAGAGAATATTGCGCTTCAGTTAGAAAGGCGAATTGCTTTTCGACGGGCTATGAAACGCAGTGTGTCTTCAGCTATGCGGTTTGGTGCAAAAGGAATAAAAATTATTTGTTCCGGCCGTCTGGGTGGTGCAGAAATGGCAAGGACCGAGTGGTACAAGGAAGGCCGTATCCCGCTTCATACATTAAGAGCGGACGTGGATTACGGTTTTATTGAAGCAAACACCACTTACGGAACCATCGGGATAAAGACTTTCATCTTTAAAGGTGAAGTGTTAAGCCCGAATGAGCAGGCGTTGGCTTAATTGCAACGATCAGGAGAAATGAAAAATGCTTAGTCCAAAAAATGTTAAATTCCGTAAGCAGTTTAGAGGTAGAACCAAAGGAGCTCCAGATAGAGGTAATACTCTGAGCTTCGGTGATTTCGGCCTCCAGGCAGTTGAATGCGGATATATAAATGCAAGACAAATAGAAGCTGCCAGGGTTGCTTTAACCCGCCATGCAAAAAGAGCAGGTAAGAGCTGGATCAGATTTTTTCCTGACCATCCCGTTACTAAAAAACCTGCAGAAGTTCGGATGGGTAAAGGTAAGGGCGCCACAGATGCCTGGGTTGCACGAGTGAAACCTGGAAAGATTCTTTATGAGATGGAAGGTATCGATAGAGAAACTGCCAAAGAAGCTATGCGGCTCGCTGCAAGAAAACTTTCCGTAAAAACCCGTTTTGTGGAAAGGAGTAAGTAACATGAAAATTACAGAAATTAGAGAATTGGGAGCTGATCAGATTAAGGTAAAGCTTGGAGAGTTGAAAAAAGAGCTTTTTAATCTTCGGTTTCAAAATGATGTTGGACAGCTTGAGAACACAACAACACTTTCAAATGTCAAAAAAGATATTGCAAGGCTTTATACAATATCTAAAGAAATGAACATAAACATTAGCTAATTTGCGAAGATACTATTATGGAAAAAATTCAAAAAAAGAAAAAAGAGCTGATTGGCCTCATCGTTTCAGATAAAATGGATAAATCTGTTGTGGTTCAGGTTGAAAGATTTGTTCAACATACAGTTTATAAAAAATTCATGAAACGTTATAAAAAATATCATGCTCATGATGAGAAAAATGAATACAAAATTGGTGATACTGTAAAGATTGTCGAAACAAGACCTTTGAGCAAGCTGAAACGTTTCAGAGTTATCGAAATGATTAAAGAAGCTGTTTGATTAAGGGAGTTGAGAAATGATTCAGAGTGAAAGTAGATTAACAGTTGCAGACAACTCCGGAGCTAAGGAATTGTACTGTATTAAAGTACTTGGCGGGTCCAAAAGACGATATGCCAGCATCGGTGATATCATCACTTGCTCTGTAAAAGAGGCGATTCCCAATGCAAAGGTCAGAAAAGGAGATATTGTTCAGGCGGTTATTGTCAGGACAAAAAAAGAGATCTCCAGGCCTGATGGTTCAATGATCAGATTTGATGATAATTCAGCTGTGATTTTAGCCAAATCAAATGATCCGGTGGGTACACGTATCTTTGGCCCTGTGGCAAGAGAGTTAAGGGCTAAGAAATTTATGAAAATCGTCTCTTTGGCCCCTGATGTGCTTTAAACGTCAGATTATGGGATATAATTCTTATGGAAAATATGAAAATTAGATTAAAAAAAGATGATAAGGTTAAGGTACTGACCGGTAAAGATAAAGGTAAAATCGGCAAGGTACTCAAAGTCGTTAAAAAGACGAACCGAGTCGTTGTAGAAAATATCAATGTCGTTAAAGTTCATCAGAGACCAACACAGGCAAATCCACAAGGCGGTATAGTGGATAAGACCATGCCTATTCAAATATCTAATCTTATGGTGATGTGTAACTCGTGTGTTAAACCCACCCGGATTGGAATGAAGCAATTGGATGATGGAAAACGGGTTAGAATCTGCAAAAAATGCAGTCAACAGATAGACGCTTAAGAACAAAGGCGGAGAGAAGACATGTCAACGCTTAAGGAAAAATATAATAACGAGGTTGTGCCCAAGCTTAAGGAAACTTTCGACTACAAAAATGTACAGATGGTTCCTAAACTTGAAAAAATTGTTTTAAACATGGGACTGGGAGAAGCAGTCAGAAATCCCAAGATCGTGGATTCAGCAGCCTCGGAAATGGCATTAATTGCCGGGCAAAAGCCCATAATTACACGGGCAAAAAAACCCATAGCTAATTTTAAGCTTCGGGCGGACCTGCCTATTGGTTGTAAAGTGACACTTCGTCGTGAAAAAATGTATGATTTTTTAGAACGACTTGTGAACATTGCTTTACCACGTGTTAGAGACTTTAGAGGAATATCAGGAAAGGCTTTTGATGGAAGAGGTAATTATAGCCTCGGTATTATAGAGCATATTATATTCCCTGAAATTGACTATGATAAGACCGATACGATTAAAGGTCTTAATATTACAGTTGTAACAACAGCTAAAACTGATGAGGAAGGCAAGGCGCTCCTGAAATATTTTGGGATGCCTTTCAAAAATTGATGATCTTAAGGAGGAAAGCTTGGCTAAAAAAGCTTTAATCGCAAAGGCAAATAGAAAACCTAAGTTTTCAGTACGGTCTTACAACCGTTGCCCTTTATGCGGTAGACCAAGAGGATTTATTAGAAAAGCTGGTATTTGTAGAATTTGTTTTAGAAAGCTTGCATCAGAAGGTAAACTTCCAGGTGTTACCAAATCAAGTTGGTAATCATTGCCGGTTAGACAAATTAACATTTATTAGCGGATTTTTAAGGAGAAATTAAATGGCAAGTAGTGATCCCATTGCAGACATGCTGACAATCATAAGAAATGGTGGTAAGGCAGGGTTTGCTAAAGTGGATATCCCCGGAGCAAAGCTAAAGTTGGAATTGGTGCGGGTGCTAAAAGAGCAAGGCTATATCAAAGATTTTAAGTTTCTGGAAAATGAAACACAAGGGGTGATCCGGGTACAGTTAAAATATGTTTCCGAAGGACAACCCACCATCTTTGGAATTAAAAGAGTCAGTAAACCCTCTTGCAGAGTTTACAGTAAATCAAAACAGATCAAGCCGGTCTTAAACGGTCTGGGTATTTCCGTCGTCTCCACTTCAAGAGGATTGATGACAGATAAACAGGCTAAAGAAGCGAACGTCGGCGGTGAAATTCTTTGTAACGTATGGTAGTTTTTAGGAGTAAGTTATGTCTAGAATAGGAAAACAGCCGGTTCAGCTTCCAGATAAGGTCCAGTTTGCCCTTAATGGTGATATGATTTCGATTAAAGGGCCTAAAGGTAATCTTGAACGCCAGTTGCACCCGGCTATAAAAGTTGAACTGAAAGATAATATTGTTACCGTAAGCACAGATACAAACGATAAGAAAAAAGTGGCTCTTCAGGGATTGTTCAGATCTTTGATTTTCAATATGGTTACTGGTGTTACAACGGGCTATGAAAAAAAATTAATCCTGTCAGGTATTGGATATCGTGCTGAAGTGAAAGGCAAAAAGCTTGTCCTAAATATTGGTTTTTCCAATCCGGTGGACTTTGAACTTCCAGAAGGAATTCAAGCAAGTGTTGAAAAAAATACCGAAATTTTATTGTCAGGTATTAATAAGGAAACACTTGGTCAGGTTGCTGCAAACATAAGAGATCTTAGACCGCCTGAGCCTTATAAAGGCAAAGGGATTATGTATTCAGACGAGAGAATTATCAGGAAAGCTGGTAAGACTGCTGGCAAAGATTAAAAGGTTGAAATAAAATATTATGGCAAATACATCACCAAGGCTTGTATCAAGGCTTAAAAGAAAAAGAAGAATCAGGAAGAATATATTTGGTAATCCGGTTCGCCCAAGATTGAGTGTGTTCAGAAGTTCGAAACATATTTATGCCCAGATCATTGATGATACTGAAGGGGCAACGCTTGTATCTGCATCGACTCTTGATAAGGAATTTAAAGAGACTAAGGTAGAGGGCAAAAAGGTTGAAATTGCAAAGGCTGTTGGAAGCCTTATTGGCAAGAGAGCTGTTGACAAAGGGATTACCAAGGTAGTTCTCGACAGAAATGGCTATTTATACCATGGCCGCATCAAATCGCTTTCAGATGGCGCTCGAGAAGCCGGATTGAATTTCTAAATAAGGAGGAATACCTTTGGCAAGACAGCAAATGGAAGATACTGGCATGATAGACAAAGTTGTCAGAATAAATCGTGTCTCAAAAGTTGTAAAAGGTGGTAGAAACTTTACCTTTAGTGCACTTGTTGTAGTGGGTGATGGTGAGGGAAGTGTGGGTTACGGTCTTGGGAAAGCAAAAGAAGTACCTGAAGCAATTAAAAAAGGTATGGAAAAAGCAAAACGAGATATGGTTAAAATATCTTTGATTGATGGAACAGTTCCCTTTGAAGTTGTTGGGAAAGCAGGTGCAGGGCGTGTGTTGCTCAAACCGGCTTCTCCTGGTACAGGATTGATTGCAGGTGGCGGTATCCGAGCGGTCCTTGAGGCTGTTGGTGTGACAGATATTCTAACCAAGTGCATTGGAACTCATAATACCCAGAACATCGTACGGGCTACAATGGCAGGACTGAAGTCACTTTGTACTAAAGAAGAAGTGGCAAGACGTCGTGGTCTTAGGCCTGAAGATATATAAGAGGTTCTTGAAAATGGCTGATAAAATAAAAATTACACAAATAAAAAGTAAAATCGGACGACCCGCTAA
>JAWSVH010000197.1:0-6066 GCA_033852015.1 Desulfobacula sp. | reverse complement strand
ATTTGAGTTGGTTTTACAAAATAAAAAGAAGGACGGATGAAATCAGGAGTTATTGAAAGGTCTCGTTATAATACTTGAGCTTCCGGGAAATTTTTGATCAGAATTTATCAAAGGCCTTTATAAACATCTTTTCTATGACCAACTTTTACAATCAGAATTACCACTTTATCATTATGGATTTCATATATAATTCTATAATCGCCGGTTCGGATTTTATGAAAAGAATTATTGCCTTTCATCTTGGTGGTATTGGGCTCTGGCAAATTTCGGCCAAGTTCTTCTATCTTCTTCTTAATCCGTACCAAATCTCTTTTAGGAAACCGCTTCAGGCTTTTCAATACAACAGATCGAAACTCAATAGAATATTCCATAAATTAAAGCCCCAGTTGTTTCCAGACTTCTTCAGCAGGAATGTTCTCTCCGGATTCAGCAAGAGCAAGTTTAGCATCTTCAATATCAATATGGTCTTCAATTTGTTGAAGCAGTTCAAGTTCATCTATAGAAACCAAGGCAGCAACATCTTGGCCTCTGCGCGTCAGAACTATAGATTCTTTTCCGTACGCCACTTTATTAACAATATCGGCAAAATTTTTTCTCGCATCTGCTGTGGAAATCTTCGTGGTCATTTAGCACCTCCAAATTTTGTACTTAATATACAATATGTACAACAAGTACTTTTTAATGTCAAGCCTACTGTTAAGGTAAATACCGTATTATAACCCGTCGTTACCTTTCGGTAAAAGGTCAACAACTAATTAAAATTTTGCAGCAGCCATTCTCATACGGGACCTTAAAATTACACTTATGAATTTAGCATTATTCGATTTTGACGGAACAATTACAAATAAAGATACTTTCACCGCTTTTCTTTATTTTGCCGCTACTAAACAGAGACTATTTTGGGGGAAGCTACTCCTCTTACCCCAAATTTTAAGTTATAAAGCAGGCCTGCTCTCTGCTGCAAAGGCAAGGGAACTTGTTGCTGGGTTTGCTTTCAAAGGCTGTCAACTTTCTCAGTTACATTTATCCGGCAATCAATTCGCCCAAAATATCATTCCTAAACATCTAAAGCCAAAAGCTATTGAGCGAATCCAATGGCACAAAGATCAAGGAGATAAAATCGTTGTTGTTTCCGCCTCTTTAAATGTTTATATGAGCTTTTGGTGTAAAACACATGGTCTGGATCTTATTTGCTCAAAGTTTGAAACCAAGAATGGGCTCATTACCGGAAAATACAATCCCAATGATTGTAGCGGAGAGGAAAAAGCGCGCAGAATCAAAAGTGAATATGACCTTGATAAATTTAAAACAATATATGCGTATGGGGACACATTAGAAGATACTGAAATGCTTAACCTGGCTGATGTGAAATATTACAGATGGAAACAAATTTAAGTATACAGAAAATTCTTGCTATCGAACAAGTCATTGCAGCTGACCGCAAGTGGCGAGCCACTTATCCCTCGACTTCGCTCGGCGGCCCCTGAACTCAATCGTTATGCATTGCTAAAATTTCTAATTTAAAAGGCCGATTTAATCATGAACCACACATTAAAAATGTATAATCGAATGTCCAAATTTCCAATAGGGAAACTGATTTTTAGTAAGGCTTTAGCATTCAAAGCCCCCTATTTTTCTACAATTAGCCCTTTAATAACTGAATTGCGCCCAGGATTTTGCAGTGCCGAAATAAAAGATTGCCGCAAAGTCCGGAACCATATTGGATCAATAAACGCAGGGGCTTTGTGTACGCTGAGCGAGTTAGTAGGTGGGCTTGCTGTGGAAGCGTCTATACCTTCTACACTGCGATGGATACCAAAGGAAATGACGGTTCAAAATGGCAAAAGGTAAACTAACCGGAACTTGTTCCTTTGATCCAAATCTCCTTAAACCTGGAGACGTAAAGATTCCTTTTGAAATTCAAGACGACTCAGGGGATACTGTTTTAAGAATAAGTATCTCATTTTATATAAGCCGTCGGAAATAAATGCATAACCGGTCGTTGCATGTCATAACAACTTATAAAATTTAGACAGTTGGCGCTGTTTAAAGAAATCAAAAGATAACTATGATTTTATGCATTCTTTAATTGATTCAAATACAGTAGATACCATACGCAAAATTGGCAATGCGAGCGATACTTTGCCAGATCGAATTGAAGTTATGGAAACCCATAATCTGCCCTTTGATCAACCAGCAAAAAACGTAATCATTGCAGGGTGCCAGATCATTGGTGCTATGCCTCAAATTTTAAAGAACTTTACTGAAATATTGGACCATGGCGGAATCACTTACACGTTTCTATCCAAGGAATATTGTTGTGGAAATACTTTATATCGGCCGGCAATTAAAGCGAAACATAAACAAGCAATGACTGAGTGTCGTTCTTTGTCTAAAGAGTTTGTCGGCCTTAACATTGAAAAAGTAAAAGGATTAGGTGCACAACGAATTATTATTTTTTGTTCGCCATGCTATCCAATTTACAAACATGCCTTTCCAAAAGAAAATATTATATTCTATCCACAAGCCATAAATGAATCGATTTCTAATATGAACTGGAATGGAACTATTGACTATTATGCTGGTTGCTATCGACTGCATAAAAAATTTTCACCAGTTCCAATGGATTTGAAATCAACTAATTCTGTTTTCAAAAAGAGACAAAACTTATCTATTAATCGAATAAGCGCTCCAGATTGCTGTTTCAAACCAGACGGGCTGAATCATATGTTAAAAAATATAAAAACAAAGTTCATGATCCATGTTTGCACTGGGTGTTATTTTCAAGCTCTCCTTAACATATCAGAAGGTAAAGACCTTAAAATTCTCATGCTCCCTGAATTTATTCACCATCTGCTACAGGAGAGTTGAGCACTAATAAAACGCAATTTAAAAACTGGCTTCGCTCGGCGGCCCCGAACTCCAACGTTATAAGCTGAAATTTCAAAAACTGTTTCCCAAATCCAATTTGTTAGCGGATAGATTACTCTCAATATAATTAGGAATAAATTTATGACTTCACGCATATTTTATATGGATAACCTTCGGTACTTAATAGTTTTAATGGTAGTTGTTCTTCATACCGCTTGCGGATATACGAACCATTCAAACTGGTGGCCTGTAAATGATGACAATTCTCCTTTTTTTGATAGTTTGATACTATTTTTCGATGTCTTTCTAATGCCAAGCCTTTTTTTTATAGCTGGGTATTTTGCTCTGCCTTCTTTAAATAAAAAAAACGGAACATGGTTTTTCATCAAATCCAAACTCAAACGGTTGGGAATTCCTTGGTTGGCTGGTTGCTTCTTATTTGTTCCTATTCATCTCTACATTTATGACTATACCAGAGGAGGGGAAATGGGGCTTGAGGAGTGTTTTTTTAAAACGACAAGCAGTTTCTTTTTGTTTCACACTGGAAATGCGACACCATCAAACCCCTACCAATTCAACCAGTATCATTTCTGGTTTATTTCGTTACTCCTATTCTTTTTTATTATTTTTGCATTTTTAGTCAAATTTAAAAGGCAATTTTTCCCAAAAACTTATTCGATGGGCACTCAAAACTCCCCCCCATCAAACAAATCGATTTTAATAGCAATATCAAGCATAGGGATTATATCCGCATTAATATCTCTTGTGATGTCTGGCATTTTTGCCCAAGGCGATGATAAATCTCCCTGGGTGATGATTTTTAGTTTTATCCAATTTCAGCCAACCAATATAGCGCTGTATATTCTAAGTTTTTCCTTGGGAATTTATGCGTTTCATAAAAAATGGTTTTTGGATGACAGAGTACCTGGTCACTTGTATCTCTGGATAATCTTAAGTTTTCTATTATGGTATGTTCGTGAAACGGCAATCACTCAATTTTTTGATACAGGATCTATGAAATTTGCCATTTTATTTGTTTTTATTCATCCTTTTCTTTTTTTTACTATTTTGCTTTCCTTAATTTCTTTTGGATTGAAAAACTGGCAAAGTAACTCGCCAATAAATAAGTCGCTGGCCAATAATTCATATAACATTTACCTAATACACATGTTTTTTGTCTATATTTCACAATTGTTTTTGTTTAGCTTCTGGGAAAATGGATTCATATTTACAAAGTTTGCGTTAGCAGGAATTACTTCTATTTTTATCAGCTATATAGTCAGCAACTACTTTTTTCAAAAAGCTCCAAAACTATTTTTATTAACCGTGACGGTTTTATTTGTTTTTTTTGCTACAGTTACGAAATCCGTAACTTAATTGGGACAATCATATGGAAATAATTTCAATACTTAGTCTGTTGATAGCAATGTTAATATTAGCAGCAACCCCTGGTCCTGGTGTTTTTGCCACCGTTGCGCGAGCATTATCGTCAGGTTTTATACCAGCACTCTGGCTTATTATAGGAATAATAACTGAGGACATTATTTTTCTGTTTTTTGCTATCCTTGGTCTTTCTGTCGTTGCTCAAGCCATGGGCGAGCTATTTTTTCTTATCAAGGTCGCTGGTGGAGCATATCTTGTTTGGCTTGGCCTGAAAATATGGCGGTCAAAAACAATAGAAAATCAAATTGAAATAGGACAAAAGGAAAAACACTGGTGTAGCAATTTAGTGAGTGGATTAATAATCACGCTTTCAAACCCAAAAGTCATTCTATTTTACTGTAGTTTTTTACCGTCATTCATAGATTTATCAAAATTGAGTAGTACCGACATCATCATTGTTAGCAGCATAGTAACTTCTATTTTATTTTTAGTTCTCAGTAGTTATGCTTTTTTAGCCAGCTCCACACGGCAATTTCTGTCAAAAACAAAATCAATTAAACATTTAAATCGTGCCACGGGCATTGTCATGATTGCCACAGGCCTAAGAGTTGCAACAAAAGCACAATAAAAACAAGCACTTATACCCAAACTTGAAGTACGACACAATTCAGCACAACCCGTCGTTGCAGCGAACCTAAACATTCAAATCTAAGAAAAGAAGAATACAAAAATCCAATTTGCTTGATGACAATTATTATTCTTTATTTTTCTTGTCTTTAAGCTCTATATACCAGTCATCCATACCATAAATTTCATCCATACATCCAGGACAAAGGCTATGGCTGAAAAGAGCAGTAGAGTGTTGCTCAAAATAGCTTTCAAGCTGATTCCAATACCCTTTATCATCCCGAATTTTTTTACAACTTGAACAAATCGGAATCAGACCACCCAGTGTTTTTACATCTCGAAGTGCTTCATTCAACCGTTTGATGAGTGCTTCCCGGTCAAATTCTGCCTCTTTACGCCCGGTAATATCTTTATGTGTTCCTGTGCGCCGGGTCGGATTACCATTTTCATCCAATTCAGATACCTTACCCCGGCCATGAATCCATTTATATTTACCACTTTTTGTTCTAAGGCGAAATTCTAACGACCAACTTTTTTTCTGACGAATTCGTTCATCAACATAAGCTACGGTTTTTTCCCTATCTTCCGGATGAAGCAAATTCTTCCAGGTTTCTCTATTCGCAGGCATTTCATAAGGTTCATACCCTAACATCGTGTAATATCTCTGACTGAAATACACTTCTTTTCTCTTTATATCAAAATCAAATATACCATCGTTTACCGCTTCAATCGCCAGGCGAAACCTTTCTTCAGAAGCTTTTATCCTTTTGAGTTCGTTTTTTAATTCCAGGATATGGAATTCAAGTTCTTCATACGTGGGTTTCTGATCCATAAAGTATCCCTAAAAACTAATAAGCCCTATGGGAAAGGCAAAAGATTTAAACCATTATCTCACATCGTCAAAATAGAAATTGTATTGTATCAATATCCCCATCAAGTGCAAGTAATTTCAGACCATACCATTCAAAACGTTCATGCAATGCCCTTAAAACCTTGCAGAAATGTCTTTTAACAATGATTTAATCAATTCCTCAAACTCTGGCATAGCCTTTTTCCCTTTCACAAGAGATTGCCCGTTAGCGGCCTTTAAAAAACGAGTACAAATCCGTTTTTGATCCGAAGAAAAACCTGTTGAATATCCCTTCCTGGAATTTTTTTTATCTTCAACCAGACCTACTTGATCTC
>JAWSVH010000196.1:0-9863 GCA_033852015.1 Desulfobacula sp. | reverse complement strand
GGTCTTCGCCTTTCAGGGAGATGGTGCATATGGCATCAGCGGTATTGCAGAGGTCATGACAGCGGTGCGTGAGAATATCCCGGTGATTGCCATTGTTGCCAATAACTTTGAGTGGGGAGTGGAAAAGAAAAATCAGATCGATTATTATGATAATCGGTTTGTGGGGGCCAACTTAAGAGAAAATCCGGATTATGCTAAACTGGCCATTGAGATGGGCGCAAAAGGATACACCATAGAAGATTACAGGCAGGTGGGTGATGTGATTAACGAGGCCGTGGCGTCCAACGAACCCTGTGTGATCAACGCTATTATTCAAGGCGGAGAGGAGGTGCTGGCAGAACCATTCAGAAGGGATGCTCTGAACATGCCGGTGCGGCATCTTGAAAAATATAAACATTTGAATGCAAAATAACCATATGAAAATACTGATCATCAATTGCGGCAGTTCATCTTTTAAGTACAGTTTGTTTGAGATGAACAACGGGCATGCAGAATCTATCTTTTCCGGTGTCTATCATAACGTCGGGGATAAAATAGTGAATCATGCCCAAGCGGCTGAAAAGGCGATACAAGCGTTGACAGATCCGGACGCTGGCATTCTTTCTTCTTTGGATGAGATAACAGCGGTGGGCCACCGGGTGGTCCATGGCGGTGAAAAGTTTGTTGCCCCTGCGATTATTAACGCTGCTGTGCTGGATGCCATTAAAGAATATGCTGTTCTTGCTCCCTTGCACAACCCCATAAACCTTGAAGGTATTAAAGCTGTTCAAAGCCTTTTGCCGGATATTCCCCATGTGGCTGTGTTTGATACTGCATTTCACCAGAGCCTTGCGCCAGAAGTCTTTTTATATGCGATTCCCTATACATATTATCAAGACTATGGCATCCGAAGGTATGGATTTCATGGCAGCTCTCATAAATATGTTTTTGGAGAGGCTGCCAGCTTTTTAAACAAGAATTCTAAAACGTTTAAAGCCATTATCTGTCATCTGGGCAGTGGTGCCAGCATTACGGCGGTTTCAGGCGGTAAGGTGATGGAAACTTCCATGGGGTTTACCCCTCTTGAAGGTCTTATTATGGGGACACGATCCGGCGATCTGGACCCATCCATCCCTTTTTTTATTGCTCGACAGACCGGCCAAAGCCTTGATGAAATAGAGGATATTTTAAATAAAAAAAGCGGAATACTTGGTATTTCGGGCTGTTCAAATGATATGCGAACAGTGCTTGAATCCGCAGACAATAATGATATGCGCTGCCAATATGCAGTAAAGGCCTATGTGCATCGGGTGATTAAATATATTGGTGCTTATGTGTCTGTACTGAACGGTGTGGATGCCATTGTATTCACCGCTGGCATTGGTGAGAATTCTCCGGTGATTCGCAAAACAATAATGGATCGGCTTTCATGGCTGGGAATTGAAATTGATGCGGCACTCAATAAAAAGACCCTGTGCCAGAAAGCGATGATTTCTCAAAAAGACTCAACCGTTAAAGTCCTTGTTATTCCCACAGCTGAAGAGCTGGAAATTGCCAACCAGACGTTTCAAAAAATTGCCATCAGAAAACTCAAGGAGTAAACATTTTTTCTGATGGCTTTAATATCCCAAGCGTTTCTAATTTTTTTCTAAGGGGGATACCATTCTTATCATATCCCCTCACCCGGTAGTATTTAGGAAGCATTGAAGCCAGAGGAACGGTTTTTTTGTCTTTATCAAATTCGCGTCCCTGTTTGAGCATACGGTCAGGAAGGGTATCATCTTTTTTGCTGATTCCTTCCCGCGTGTTCATATATCTTTCCAGCATATGGATTCGTTCTCCCGCTTTGAGAAATTCCCTGTTGGATAGTTTAATGCCTGTTACGGTATTCCATAACTTTGTGTAGACCGAAACATCTGTCAACATGATGGCTGCATCAGGTAGGTATTGCATGAGAAATTTTAAAACCGGTTTGGGTGTCATACGGGCCATAGGGTTTTCAAGAGTTAGAGCATAGCTGGTAAAATAGCAGGTTTGCAGCGAATTAATGCAGCAGGTTAAGTCTTCTAAAAACTTTACCCATTTTTCTTTGCCAAAAGTGGTATCTGGTTTTAACAATCCTAGGACAACTTCCTGGGCAATGAGATATGCGGAAAGGTGGCATCCTCCCCGGTTGGCAACAGCATAGGAGAGGCCTTGACCAAAAGATCCTCTGGGGTCATAGGCAGACATTTCAAGTCCCTTGACCTGGATGGCAAAATCTTTTCCACCATATTCATCAGACAAGGCCCTTGAACCCTGTGCCATTTTCTCACCAAAGGCTTTTTTATATGCAATATTAAATAATGCCTGTTCAACCCCTTTGGCAGATCCAAATTTAAGATCGTAATCAATGAGGCCTTTTTGGGCAGCTTCCATGACCCATGAAAGGGTTCCACCAGCTGAAATGGTGTCCAGACCCAGCCGAGTGCAAATGTGATTGAAACGGGCAATTTTTTCCAGATCAAAAATGCCTAAACTCGTTCCTAAAAGTCCGATGGTTTCATACTCCGGGGCGGACAGGGTTTTGTTTTTAAATTGCCCGTTATGACCGCAGCGGATGGTGCAGGGTTTGCAGGTATGGTGTTTTGTATCATGATCCTGGGCCATGATTTCTCCGGAAACTTGATCTCCTTGTTCGTGTTTGCCGTCTTTAAAATTATACATTGGTAAAATACCGTGTTCATGGCAGGGTCGAACATTGGAGGCCGTACCATAATTTCTGTAACGGTCTGAGGTAACGGCATTTCTATTGATATAAGTCTTTGCCAGTGCGTTGACTTTTTTGAATCCTTTGGGATTGCACGGCTTGATCTTATAGGCACCGCCTGTGGCCCTGATGGCCTTGAGATTCTTTGACCCCATGACAGCCCCGATGCCTCCCCTGCCTAAAAATCTGTGACCTGCTGCCACGTTGGCGTATAACACACTATTTTCTCCGGCAGGCCCGATGACAAGGGATTTCGCTTTTTTCTGGTCTAAAATAGATTGTGCATCCGGGATTTCAAGGCCCCATAAATCAACGGCATCTATAAACTGTATTCCGGTCTCATCAATATCCAGATAGACAGGAGAGTTCGTTTTTCCTTTTATGATAAGTCCGTCCCAGCCCGCAGTTTTAAGCGCCAGCCCAAAGGGACCGCCACAGGAAGAAGAGACCATTATGCCAGTTAGCGGGGATTTGGTAATGGTATCAAATCGTCCGGAGCATAGTCCTCCGGTTCCCATCAAGATTCCAGGCATGAAAGCGATGATATTTTCCGGACCCAGTGGATCGACTCCCGGTTTCATCCTGTCGTAAAGAAGTTTAAGGCCAAGTCCTTTGGCTCCCAGATAGAGCTGTCGCTCCTGCGGTTCAACAGAGTATACATCATAACTCTTTTCATTAAGGTCCACTTCTAAAACCCGATTGCTTGTTCCAATAATTTGCTTCATGTTGAAAGGCACCTTTTTAAAAATTCTGGATGAAATTTCAATAGATTAACTTAAGATGATTAATCCACTGTTGCAAGAATATTAGCAAATAATCAGGTTCGATCAAATAGACTTTGGGTGATGAAATAACACAGATTTGATGAAATAACATCAATATAGCCTGGACAACGATATGAAAATTTTGAGTAATTTTTTGTTTTTATTCATAAAATTAAGTGTGTTATGTATGAAAATCTCTTTTGGCACAGAAAATGTAAGTACTGAATGGTATAGGGGTGTGTAAAGCTAAGTTATTATCATAATCAGTAGAGATACAGGAGGAAAAATGGAAGGATTGATGCAAAATAACATTAATGATCAATTCGCAGAATATTACAGTGCTGAGTTTCAATTAAACCATTCAAAAATTCTTTATCAGTTTAAAATCAGAAAGAGTGTTACTGAGCCAATGTTTGCAGTCGTAAAGGAAGGTTCTACAGCGTTGGAGAATATTAAGGAGGGCGATATTATTTCTATGCGGTATTATTCTTTAGATAAATCAGTTCCCGTTGAGTCAAAGGATACAAGAATAAAGTATATTTGCAAGGATAGTTCGGTGGGGTTTAAAGATCATTTCGTTGTCGCTTTGGATATTCAAACACAAAAAGAGCGGGTAGTGGCCTGATATACCGGCCTTTGAAATTATCTTCGTAACGGTGCTGTGTGCAGGTGGGTACCACCATCAATAATAATGGTTTCTCCTGTGGTCCAGTCCATACCTGTCACGATGCCTGTGGCAGTTTGTGCAATGCGTTCTGCTGTTGCTGTATCTTTAAGTGGTGTGATCTTTTGTATGCCAGACAACATTTTTTCATAGTTTTCCTTACCGATGCCTTTTTCCAGCCATTCTCCCTGAACAAATCCAGGGCAAATAGCATTTACACGAATTTGAGGTCCTAATACCCGTGCCAGAGACATGGTCATCGTTACCAATGCACCTTTGGATGCGGCGTAGGCAATAGAGCTGCCGATGCCTGTGATCCCTGCAATGGACGCCATATTGATGATGTGCGCCGTGGTGTGTTTTCGTAATGAGGCTTCTGCGGCTCGTGCCATTTGAAAGGCGCCTACTGTGTTTGTAGCATATATATTAAGAAAATCATCTTTGTTTAATCCGTCTAGGTTATTATGTTCGCAAAATTTGGTGGTTCCAGCATTATTAACCAGTACGTGAAGGTTACCGAACTTTTCTAAAGTAGCGTCAACAAGAGCTCTGCAGTCACTGTCGTTTGAAACATCGGCTTGTTTTACCAGTGTTTTTACGCCAGTCGTTTCACACAATTTGGCAACTTTTAGGGCACCAGCTTCATTACTGTTGTAGTTAATTACAACATGACAGCCATTTTTTGCGAAGTCCTGTGCAATAGCAGCACCAATTCCAGAAGAAGAACCTGTAATAATAGCGACAGAATCTTTTAAGTTCATTTTGAAAAACTCCTTTAAAAGGGTTTAAATCTGACATTTAATATTGTTTTTGAGCAGGCTCGTCAAGTAGTTAGTCTCGATGAACGTTGGAGTTCAGGGCCACCGAGCGAAGCTGAGGGGTTATATTTCAAGGCTTAGAGCGCATCAACTCTTTTTGTTTAAGCCAAGCCATTGCTGTTTTTTCTTCATCAAAGGCCTTTGTTGGGAAAAGTCCATCTTCTAATGCCAGTTCAACTATCAATTTTTTCAATTCGGAACTGTACACGATGGCTCTTGCAATTTGTCCGTGTTCGTAGGTCCATGTGGTAATGCTTTGGAACAAATTTAAAGCTTCTGGAGTAGCGCCTTCTACTTTTCTTAAATCGACCAACACTCCAAATTGTTTGAACCCTTTTTCAACGATTATGTTTTTATAGTCAGTGAGAAAAGCCTTTGAACAATCTTCATTCCAAGTATCATAAAGACGAAGAATAAAAATTTCTCCTATAACTGTTATCTTATAATCACCATGTATTTTCAATGACAAGTTTTACTCCTTTTTTATGCAATAGTGGAGGATTGTTTTTTATTAGAGACAAATTCTCAAATTTTACATTTCAAGATTTAGGGGATTGGGTTTTAAATAGGTAAGCCGGGTATAATGCGCCCCTTCACCAGCTTTTTATAATTTATAAAATCCTTACCAAGTTCTCTTTCTAAACTTTCTTCTTCTTTGGCAATATGAAAGAGAAAAGCTAACCACCAAATTGGTACCAATGCGATGCCGACTATTGATTGGAAATAGACTGCTAAACCTAAACACCACAAAAGTTCTCCTGTATAAATAGGGTTTCTTACAATGCCATATAACCCTTTTGTTTTCAGTGTAATGGTCTTGTCAGGAGCAGTGACCGGTTTTATAAAAAGCGCAGGAGAACAAAATATAATTCCAGTGATAAAGATAACGCCACCAACGAACATATGAAGACCATAAAACTCAAACCGTGGTTGCTCGCAAAAAGGGAGAACTAATAGAACTCTTCCAAGATCAAAGATGATTACTACGATGGCACCAAATAAAGGATATTTTCCTAATTTTGAACCACTTACAACGGCTCCACAGCCAACTAATCCAAACATGCTGATAAAAGCCCAAAAGAACGGATCATTAAAAAACAAGATAAGTCACCTCCTAATTTTGAATATAGTACTGAAATGTAACGACGAGCAATGCAGCTATTTATAAATTTCTGTTTACCTTTAAAAGCATTTGCGCTTCTTTACCATTTTGTTCAGCCCATTTATCCCAAACTTTTCTACTCTTTTTTTTGATCTTATCACGCTCAAGTTTTGGTAATCGTGTTATAGCAGTGTTATATTTACTCAAGGCGTTATTCGTTACTTTTTGTTCCCACCCTTGAGCTTCCAAAAGAGTTCTTTCGCTGTATTTTTTACCCAAATTAATCATGACTTGCTGAACCTCAATTGGTAACTCATTCCATTTTGATAGATTCATACAAACGAATATCGTTGGAAATCCCACGTCCATTTTTGTTACATAAGGGGCAACTTCAAATGTTCTTTGAAAGTACCCGCCAGATATACTGTTAACTGTCGCATTGCAGGTATCATTTTTGATGCTCATATACTGCTGTCTAAAAGGAATTAGAGTTTCAGGTGTCATGCCTAAGTTAGCAAAAATATCTGAAAAAATCGGATTATGTGACAATATTTTTAAACCTTCAAAATCTTCGATTTTTTTAATATTTTGTTTGTTACTAAAAAATTGAAGACTATCCGTGAAACAGGCATAAATTAATTTAATATTTTTTTTCTCAAGGCCTTTTTCAAGGATTGACAAAGATTCTCCGGCATAGGCTGCAAAAGTTTGATCAAGATTATCAAAAAAGAAAGGGAGAGAAACCCCTTGAAGTATGGGACACATTTGGATCATTAATGGTTGAAGAGTAAGTCCTATATCAACTGAACCTTTTGAAATTGCCGTATGCATGTTTTTTGGTCCATACAATTTGCCTTCAGGGTATTCTATAATTTTTATTTTACCTGCAGCATTTTTATTGACCTCTTTGATCCAATTAGAATTGGCGCTGGCAATATAATGTTTCGAAGGCAGCCATGATGCAAGTTTTAAAATTTTAGAACTATCATTTTGAGTTTCTTTTCCTACACAACCACTAAGTATGATTAAAATTAAAACTAACAATCCAAAGAATTTTCTCATCAAAAATCTCCATTTTTTTAATATTTAAATAATATGAGTAAAATTTACCGTAACAGTAAAAGACGTATTTTTTAAAAATTTGACTGGTTTTAAGATAGTATTGATGCATAATATTTAGCTCACAAGCTTGTCTGAGTGCAGCGGACTGTTAACAGGCTCGAGGAAAGTGGGACAAGTGGCTCGCCACTTGCGGTCCGTTGCATGACGGGTTGTGTGTCAAGTCTTGATAGGGTCTAACTTTGTGCTAATTTCAGGATTAACTTTTATTTCTATATTTGGCAAGCCAAGTCGCAAGGCAGCTTTTGCCGTGGGCATACGTTTGCCGAATTCCATGAACACCATTCTCACTAAAACTCGGGCTGCTACTTTTCCGTATTGCTCGAATCTCTGCTCAAAATAGAACCAATCGTCATCCCAGCCGATAATTCTTGTGGCTAATCGATACTTTGAAAAGAGGGCTAATGATTTGTGATAGGAAATATGCGTCCCTACTACGACTAACCCAATGCCCGATTTTCTCAGACTTTTTAAGATTCTTGTTTGATTGGCATAATGAGCTCTGCCTATTTGTGCCAAACTGAGGTATTTCGCATTGTTCACGTGAAAATTCAGATCAATATCTGTCAACCAAACGCGCAGATTAAGTTCACAACTTTGCTCTATTTCATATTTTGGGATTCGGGAAGGCTGCAAAGCTATAGCGATAAGTCGGAACATAATTGATGCCTTATTAAACTTACTTGTCGAGACCTTTGAATAATACCATATAATTTAGGTAGAGATACACAACGTTGGAGTTCAGGGACCGCCGAGCGAAGCTGAGGGGTGAGCGGCTCCGTCACTCGCGGTCCGCTGCAATGACGGGCTATCTATTTTTTTTGATCCATCACAATTTGGTTCCATGCCATGGACAATATTTCCAAGCACCATTTAGTTGTTCGTTATATAGTGGACAAGTTTTTTTAGCGAGAACTGAGCCTAATGGCAATCGATATTTAAACTCTTCACCATTAAGTTTGATAGAAAAGGTACCTTCCTCTTTTGCAACGGCAATGTTTTCATTTGTTAAACCTTTAGCTGAAAATGCGAAAAAATGCATATTCTCTCCCATAGGGCCAAGCATGTTTTTGACAATTGGTTTCATCATTTCTAAAAAATTGGAGACATCAGGATCAAGCTTGTCACTTTCCAAGTAACGATAATTATTTCTATCTTTATCTATGAGTCGTATGGTTGAATCAATTTCTGCTTTTGGTGTGTATGTGACTCCACCAAAAGGGCCAATCTTGCCGTCAATGGCTGCTATTATAATGTAGGGGCGCAAAGCGTCAAGGACTTGATTTCTTTGAGAAGCTGTAATTGTTTTTTCATGAGAAAAATTGGCCACCCAAAATTCTTCTGGAATCCACCAAACCATTTTCATCTTATCACCAGATCGAGTCATTTTTTGGGTCTCAGCCACAATAGAGTTGATGTCCATTTCGATTTCTTGAGCATACGAGAAATTAATAGTGATGAGAGTTAAAATAAGAGCAAATAAAATTTGACGAAATAATATGTTCATTCTTTTTTCCTATTTATTAAGGTTTTTGAAATTCAGTATTAATAGACAAGCTACCCACGAAAAGTGGACACCCTAACTAATTAGGTTTATATCTAATTTGGAGGTGTCAAAATGACAAAGAGAAGAAAATACTCAGAATCATTCAGAAAACAAGTTGTAAAATTGGCAGATTCTCCTGATAGAACTGCTGCCGAGGGGACAAGTGGCTCGCCACTTGCGGTCCGCTGCAACGACCGGTTATGTGTAAGATTTTAGATTGGTTCGACACACTCTAAACGGATATTATCAGGGTCTCTCCATTCACACCAACGATAATTTTCATGTTCAAAGAAGTCGATAATTCCAGTTTTATAGTTTACTATTTCCAAAGCTTCTAAGTTTGAGATTACTTCTTTTAAATTATCAACTTGAAATGATAGATGCTGGTTGGATAAAAATTCAGGGTTTGCTTTTGATTCCGTAAGAAAGAAGTGAATGTCTTTTGTTTCAACGACTATCATTTTGGAATTGTCTTTTCGAAACCAGCATTTCGCACCGAATAAATCTTCATAGTACTTTTTGGATCGATTGAGATCACTGACTAAAAGACAAACATGATCAATTTTTTTCGGTTCTATCATTTGAAAGGTTCTCTTTTTGGGCTACACATAACGTTGGAGTTCAGGGGCCGCCGAGCGTAGCCGAGGGAATGAGTGGCTCGCCACTCGCGGTCCGCTGCAACGACCGGTTATAAGGCAATTATAGCTCATATTTTATAGCTAATTTCAGTCCTATCTTTAGATCTTTGTAATATGCTGAAAGCCTCTCTTTGAAGGTAGTTGGATCATCCCTAGTATTGCCCCATTTTAGCCATGGTAAAATATCTTTTAAAAAATGGCCAACAGGTTCTTCAAACGGGTGACAATAATTATAGCTACCCATGTTTACTGGGTCTTTAACAAGTTTCCCTTCTGCATTAAATACAGATTCCTTGTGCCCATCCTTAGAAACATAAATTTGATTTCCAATTGCCCCTCTCATTCTATGGATGTTAAGTTCTGGGGTATATTTTAGTACATTATAGGCTGCTAAAAGCAATACAAATGCAATAAGAAAAATACTAATTGATAAAACTATAAATTTGATTTTCATCTTTTGCCTTATAACGAGACCTTTGAATAA
>JAWSVH010000195.1:0-9326 GCA_033852015.1 Desulfobacula sp. | reverse complement strand
CAGACTTTGGGGTCCACCGTAACTTTCGGAATTGTTAATTGGGTCAGAGTCAACTTTTTTTCACAGTAACCTTGACGAATGCAATTAACGAATCTATATTTGACTAAACAGTCAAATAAAAAAAGGAACCATGCCATGACTAGAGGAAAACCATTATCATTTGACCGGGAACAGGTTCTTGGAAAAGCAATGGACCTCTTTTGGCGAAAAGGGTTTAAAAACACAAGCCTGACCGAACTGCTCGATCATATGGGGGTTCAACGTCAAAGTTTTTATAATACATTTGGCTGTAAAGAGGATATTTTTATTGAAGCCGTGGAACGGTATAGCCAGGAAAATCATTCGGTAATGCTTGAAATATTGGAAGCCCCTGGCAACCCACTGGATAATATTCGACGGTTTTTTTTAATGAAGCAGGACGAGCCTGATGGGCAAGGTAGTTGTGGCTGCATGATTGGGAATACAATTGCCGAATTCGGGCTTGATAATGAACGGATCCGCAAACTTTTAAGGGATAAGGTACACCAGCTTGAATCCTTTTTTTTAAAGGCCCTCACCCGGGCCAAGTATGAAGGATACCTTTCTGCGTCCAAGGATCCCAAAGTCATTGCAAAAAGTCTGATCGTCCTTTTGCAGGGCCTGGCTCTTCTTTCCAGGATTGAATACAGTGAAACCATGATGGAAGATGCCATCACATCTATGGATGCACTGTTCACCGGATAAATTTTTTTGCTTATAATTTGACTGATTGGTCTAATATTGAAGTTTTGAGTGGAGGATAACATGATAAAACAAATAGATGCATTGGCATTATTTATAACCGACAAGATTTTACGGTTCCGCTGGTGGGTTGTCGCAGCAACCCTTGCTATGGTTGTGCTTGCTGCAGCCGGGGGCCGGTTTATTGAATTTTCAAATAATTACCGTGTGTTTTTTGGAAAGGACAATCCTGAATTAATTGCATTTGAGGATTTCCAGGCCAATTATACCAAAAATGATAATATACTGATTGTTGTCAAACCCAAGGACGGCAAGATTTTTACGCAGGATACGGCTACAGCCGTGGAAGATATCACAAAGCAGGCATGGAACATTCCCTATGCCATTCGAGTCGATTCTGTAAGCAACTTTCAATACAGCTGGGCCAATGGGGATGATTTGACAGTCGAGGATCTGCTCCGAAACAGTGCCGGGCTAAGTCAGGAAACACTTGATAAAAAGGAGCAGATTGCATTGGCAGAACCCCTGCTCAAAGGCAACCTGATATCTGACAATGCATCCACCACCGGTATTAATGTCACGCTGCAATATCCTGAAAAAAGCATTACGGAAGTACCGGAAGCCGTGGGTATGGCGCGCATGATAGTAACGGATATAAAATCAAGATATCCCGACCTTAAGATCGCCCTGACAGGGGTTGCCATGATGAACAACACATTTGCTGAATCGGCCATAAAGGACCTATCAACATTGATCCCAGTAATGTATCTGATGCTAATCCTGGTGATGATCTTTGCCTTAAGAAGTATCAGCGGGACCGTTGTCACTCTATTCATTGTCGGTTTTTCATCTTTGACAGCCATGGGGATTGCCGGGTATGCAGGAATCGATTTAACACCGATCTCAGCTACTGCACCAACGATCATCTTAACCCTGGCCATCGCAGACAGTATACATATCCTGGTAATTTTAAGAAAACTCTTGCTGCAGGGGATGGACAAAATCACGGCGATAAAAGAAAGCATCCGGATCAATGCCATCCCAGTTACCGTAACCAGCCTGACCACCATTATTGGTTTTTTAGGACTCAATTTCTCTGATACCCCGCCGTTTCATGATCTTGGAAATATTACCGCCATCGGTATTGCAGCCGCCTGGTTTTATTCCATGACCTTTTTACCGGCTGCAGTGAGTATCCTGCCCTTTAAGGTAAACCAGGACAATATCGGAAAAAAGAGTCGAATCCATTATGTCATCAGTCGATATGCCGATTTTGTCGCCTTAAATTATAAACCCATCGGGGTCGTTATGGGAACGCTTGCCATTTTTGCCTCCTTTATGGTGACTAAGATCGAACTCAATGATGAATGGGTGAAATATTTTGATCATCGAATTGAATTTAGAAACGATGCTGAATTTGCCATGGAACACCTGACCGGTATTTACCAGATTGAATATTCCATCCCGGGTGGCGGTGAAGGCAGTATCAATAATATTGAGTACCTTACACACCTGGACAAATTTACAGACTGGTTGAAAAACCAGAAAGAAGTCAGACATGTGTTCAGCTATTCTGATATCATCAAACGATTGAACAAAAACATGCACGGTGATGACCCCGCCTGGTATAGGATGCCGGACAGCCGCAACCTGGCAGCGCAATACCTGCTTTTGTATGAATTGTCACTGCCCTTTGGCCTTGATTTGAACGACCGCATCAGTGTCGACAAGTCCGCCTCCAGGGTGACGGTGTCTCTACCTGAAATCTCAACGAAAAAGGTTCGGCAATTTATTGATCGGTCCAAAACCTGGCTCGCGGTCAATGCTCCTGCCTATATGGCAAATGAGCCCACCGGATCCACAGTCATGTTTTCTCATATTTCAGAACGAAATATAAAAAGCATGATCAAGGGAAACGCGGTTGCCCTTGCCCTGATTGCCATCGTGCTCATTGTGAGCCTTGGCAGTTTTCGCCTAGGCATGCTCAGTTTAATACCCAACACCCTACCGATTCTCATAACTTTTGGCATCTGGGCCATGTTGGTAGGAACAGTGGGTATGGCTGCTGCCACTGTGACCTCAACCTCCCTTGGCATCGTGGTGGATGATACGGTCCATTTTCTGGCTAAATATCTACGCGCCAGAAAAGAGATGGGCATGGATCCTCCGGGTGCCATCAAGTATGCCTTTGAAACCGTTGGTCAGGCTATTATTGCCACTACCCTTATCCTGGGCATAGGATTTGCCATTCTGGCTACATCCACTTTTTTGATCAACTCCCAGATGGGTCTTTTGACTGCCATGACCATAATCGTTGCATTTATTTTTGATTTTACACTCTTACCTGTGATTCTACTCATGGGAACTACACGCAAAGGAGGGGTATATGAACCCGCAAAAGCATATTAAAAAAATTATGACTATTACAGCAGCAAGCCTGCTGTTTTCTTTCATCTCCATTACCGGAGCGAACACGCCTGCAGAAAAAGGGTTTGATGTGGCTGCCCGTAGCGATAGAAGCGATCGCGGCTTTTCAGACAGTGTTGTCCAGTTGAAAATGGTGATGCGAAATAAAGCCGGAAAACAAACCCAACGATCCTTGTTGATCTCCACCCTTGAGGTCCCTGATGAAACACTTGGAGACAGAAGCCTTATCGTATTTGACAGCCCGGCAGATATTAGCGGGACCGCATTATTATCCCATGTAAAAATTCTGGATCCCGACGACCAATGGCTCTATCTGCCCGGATTAAAACGGATTAAACGAATTTCATCGGTGAATAAATCCGGACCATTTGTGGGCAGTGAATTTGCATTTGAAGACTTCACTGCACTTGAGCTGAAAAAATATACTTACAAATATCTGGGTGAAAAAGATCTGAACGGGATTATGTGCGATATGGTAGAACGTTATCCAAGGTATGAATACTCTGGATACACCAAGCAGGTTTCCTGGATAGATCAGCAGGTTTTTCAAGTCCGTAAAGTTGATTTTTATGATCGTAAAGGAGATCTGTTAAAAACCTTGATACTGGATGATTACAAATCATACAATTCAGGTTTCTGGCGATCTCATACCATGAAAATGGTCAATCATCAGACCGGAAAAAGTACTGACCTGCTATATGGCGATTACTTGTTTAAAAAAGGATTATCAAAAAATGATTTTTCCAAAAGTGCGCTTAAGCGCATCCGATAAAATGACAGGATTCAATTATGATGGTTAACAGTAAAACACTATTTTCTCTGTTGGTAATCATTGGCCTCATGACCAGTCTTGCCCAGGCTGAATCCATTACCCTGTCCGGTTATGTTGCCATAGAGAATCGTTTTTTCTGGAATGACCCGTCTTATAACGGACAAAAAAGCGGGCCCCAGGTCTCTGTGGTAACTGAACCGGAGGTGAGGTGGAAAGATTCCGGCAGCCCCCACCAGTTCATACTGGCACCTTTTTTAAGAGTGGACGCCATGGACGATGAGCGGAGCCATTTAGATATCCGGGAGGGATTTTGGCGGTACAATAAGGGATCATGGGAGGTGTTGGCCGGTATCAACAAAGTTTTCTGGGGGGTGACCGAGTCCAGGCACTTAGTGGATATTATTAACCAGACCGATATGCTTGAGGATGTTGATCAGGAAGAGAAGCTTGGCCAACCCATGATAATGGTCGGTCACAGCGGCGATATCGGAGAGCTTCAGTTCTTTTTGATGCCGTTTTTCAGAGAACGCGACTATCCCGGATCAAAGGGCCGATTGAGAGCGCCTTTGGCGATAAGCGAACAGACTGTTTACCAATCCGGGGCTGAAGAACGACACCTGGATTTTGCCCTCCGATTCTCCCAATATTATGGAGACTGGGATCTTGGAGCATACTATTTCAGAGGCACAGGTCGGGAACCCAGACTTGTTCGGGACCCGGACTCAAATCAATTGACAGCTTATTATGATGTAATCGACCAGGCGGGGCTTGACGTTCAATATACAAGAGAAGCCTGGCTCTGGAAACTCGAAGGCATTATCAGAAAAGGACAAGGAGATACCTTTGCTGCCATGGTGGGCGGATTTGAGTATACCCTCTACCAATTATTTGAATCGACAAGTGATCTTGGTTTATTGGTTGAATACAATTGGGATGGCCGGGATAAAATAGACGCCCCGGCCACAAGTTTTGATAATGACATTTTTATAGGCGCCCGGTTCACGCTGAATGATTCCCAGGATACCACTTTGCTTATCGGAGCCATCACAGATGTGGAAAACAGATCAACCGTTGCCAGCATCGAGGCTGAGCGGCGAATCGGAGAATCGTTTGTCCTGAAAGTCCAGGCCCGATCTTTCATGAACATTGATTTAGCTGATCCTTTATGGTCTGCCAAAAACGATGATTTTCTGAACATCAACCTGCAATATCATTTTTAATCCTTAACATCACCAATGAAATTCGGTGAATGTTGAAAATAAACAATCATACATTTTTTTAAAAAAATTAAAATATCCATGATAGATGAATTCTTTTATATTGAATTCGATGCTCGATCGTATTAGTCTGCCGTCTACAAAAACAAAGTTTTTAAAACAACATGGGAAAAATAATGACCGTCTTTCTGGATAACAAATTGAATGCTCTGGATACCATTTACACCGCCTTTGCCCAAAACACAAAAGAGTATAAAAAGCTTCAGGCATGTCAGAAAGGATGTGCCTTTTGTTGTTCCAAAGCTGGATGTATAGATATCACTACACTTGAAGGATGGCAGATAAAAAAACAAATAGAAAAGTTTTCTAAAGATCGACTAAAAAGTCTGTCAAAGACAATCAAACAGGATATTCAAAAAAGAGAAAAGAAAAAGCTCAACGCTTGTCCATTCTTAATGAAAAACAATGCCTGTATGATCTATAATGTTCGTCCCTTCTCCTGCCGCAGAATCCACTCAACCCATATTTGTAAAAAAGAAAATCCGCCACAGGTCAATCGCCAAGTCATGGTCATTGCCAATCAAACACTAAAGGATCTGCAAAGTCTTGATGATACCGGATATACTGGGCACATATCTTATGTTCTTCATATGATGAACACACCAGCTTTTTTGAATACCTATGCAAACCAAAAATTTAATCCGCATGAAATCATGGTATTTGGGAAATCTCATAACATCATTATCAACAAAACGATGCGTTTAGAGGAAACCCGTAAAGGTCAATGCAAATAGCCTTCAGTTTTTATCTATTCATCTGAAATATATAAAAAATTTATTCTTGCGTTTTCAAGTCGGGAATGGTTATCTTTAATAAGTAAATTCATTCACTTAAGAATAGTCAGATAATATCAGCACAATTACCTATTGGAGAGCGATCATGAAAAATATTTCAATCGCCTATTTGGTCTTAGTTATAGTGATTTCGCTTTCAACTAACCCTTCACTCAATGCTCAAGAAAATGATCAATTGTCACAAGGCCAGACGGTTTATGTGCCTGCATATTCACATATTTATAGTGGAAACAGGGAAATGCCATCTCTTTTGGCTGTTACATTGAGTATCCGAAACACAGATTTAAACCATCCGATTGAGATTCTGTCTGTAAATTATTATGAAACACAGGGAAAGTTGTTAAAAAAATTGGTCTCCTCACCTTTAATCATGAATGCTTTGGGAACCGAACGCTATATCATACCTCAAAAAGATAAAACGGGTGGTTCTGGTGCGAACTTTATTGTTCAATGGAGAGCACAAAAACCCGTTAATACCCCTATCATTGAAGCTATTATGATTGGATCTCGCGTTTCTTTTACTTCCCGCGGCCAGACGATTATCCCTTCTGAATAGAAAGTGGATAAAAAATTTGAATAAATAAAGATACAGACGAATACCAACTTTCACAAAACTATTTAATTTATCGATAAATTTTAAATATGCATTAAGCCCTTTCCATTTTTCAGTTTAATATCGTTTCGTGTTCCTTATTAAATAGGGCATGTGTAATTGCAGAAAGACTTGAGCTACTCAAAATCTTCAGTTGTTTGTTATGCTGATTACACAATTTTTTAACCTTTAAGCAGGCATTGTGACTGTTACAGTTGACTGGACAAATAACCAGATCTGATCGTTTGACACGCGCTTCAAGGTTCGCGTTGGAATTTTTTAAATATCCGTCATGGTAATCAAATTTTCCTCCGGCTTTTTCAACGATATCCCGATAATAGGGCTTCATTTTTGTTATTCCACCGATTATAAAAATACGCTCAGCGCATATTTGGTACTGAGCACATTTTTCTTCAGTACAGTTTTCACCGGAGCAATTACCAGATGAGTGATTGCTGGACTCTGAAGGATCCATTATATTTAATCCCTCAATCAGTGCCTGCATTTGTTCCTCAAGCATCGTTTTTTCTTGTTTCAAACTGAAAACTTCAATTTGTAAGGATCTTTTTTCCCGCTCCTTAATTCTGATCTTTTCATCTTTCCCATATAGCTGGGTCTTCATCTGCTGTAACTCTTCTCTCAATCGGTCATTATCATCTGCTAAGCTGTGACTTGGATTAATCTTTGATTCAATTTTGCAAAGCTGCCTTTTCAATTCCAGATTTTTGTGTTCCAATTTCTGATTATGCTTGAGGATTGTTTTATAGGTCTGCGCCAATTTTTTTATCTCTTCTTTCTTTTGACCTGATTTGTTTATTTCTCTTTGGATGCTTTCATCAGCAGTGGCCAACTTTTTGCGAATATCATAAACCTGTGTCATGTTGGCATGTGCCTGCATATGGACTTCACCATAAACATCCTGCAGCAATTCTATATCTGTATCTTCATAAGACACAATTGCATACATCAATGGCCCGACATTCCCTGAACGGGACTGTTCTTTCCATAGTTTTCGAATCTCACTTTCTGATTTTTCATGAACCGCAAGCATGTATTTTCTGGCCTTACTTCTTAAATAGTTGTTCACCTTAATTGAGACATTATTCTCCTCAGAAAGCCTTGACATCAAAAGCTGATGGTATTCATAAGGTTTTATATTCAGGACGTTGTAACCACATTTTTTTAGTATTTGCTGATGTTTTTCAACAGAAAGAACTGCTCCGATTACAGGACATTTAAAATGAGTTTCAATTTCCCAGATAGGTATAAAGTTTTTTAATAAATCAGTCATTATTCTTTCCCTTTTATTAATGAATATTTTTTTCATCTAAGGCAATTTTTTAAGTTTGGTCAGACTAACTTTTTAAGTTTATATTCGGTCAAAAGACAGTTGTCAATAAAAAAGTTAGCCGAGGCTAATTTTTATTGACACGTGCTTTTATTTTATTTATAAGAGGCTGCTATGCTAAAATTATTAAAACATAAACCACAAAGAAAGGAGTATTCCTTTGAAAATATTTAATTCCAACAACGCCAAATGCCACCAGTGCGCAACACCCTTCACGGCTTCTGAAAATGTATTACATCAACTTGCTGAATCTTTGGGAACTGCGATTGATGCCAAAGATCCATTTACAAGCCTTCATTCTGAAGAAGTTGCTGAAATCTCCCATGCAATTGCCTTATCCATGGGGCTGACCACCTCTGAAGCAGATATTATTCACGTTGCCGGTCATCTGCATGATATTGGAAAAATAGGAATTCCTGACGCTATTTTGAAAAAGACAGGCCCGCTATCAGATGACGAATGGGCCCATATCAAACAGCATTCTGATATTGGTGCTGGAATATTAGAGCCTGTCGGCTGCCTTTGTGAAAATGGTATCGTTGAAATGGTTCGATATCATCATGAACGTTTTGATGGCAGAGGCTACCCACAGTGTCTGAAAGAAAAACAGATTCCAATTGGCGCCAGGATTATCGCGTTGGCGGACAGTTTGTCTGCAATATTGCAAAATAGACCCTACAGACTGGCACAACATTTTGATATTGCTGTAAAAGAAATCATCAATTGTTCAGGAACTCAATTTGACCCTAAAGTCGTCGACGCTTTTTTGAATGTTTCTAAAGAGATCGAGTCAACTATTAAATTTTTGAATCCACATAAAAACAGTGCTGCATAAGCGAATACCCCTTCATATATATCTGTTATCCAATGATGGGGTCAGGATAGTTAAAATATTATCCTGACCCCCCTTCTCATTTTAATTTACTTTAACAGATGCAATTTTATGTCTTTGAGTGCCTCTCAGTAAGCAGGTATTTTTAAGCTATTGACAAAATATTTTCTTCTCCAAATATAATAAATCTCAATATGACAGTCCTCCATACTGCCTTTCCTCTCAAAATTAAATACAAATCGTTTTTAAAACCACCGTTTTTTATACATAAAAATTCGATTATGAATCCATGATCCCTTTAACCAAAGGCCATCCAGGCATGCCAAATTTTTAAATCTTTTACGGGCACATCTATTGCTATTAAGGTTAGCAAACAACAAACCTTACAACGAGGTGGGCCATGACAATCAGCGTAATTATCACTTCTTACAACCAGAAAGACTACCTGGCACAGACACTCAACAGTATATTCAACCAGACCCTTATGCCCCATGAAATTATTATATGCGATGATGCATCCACGGATGGTTCACAGGATATGGTCCTCGCATATCAAAAACAGCA
>JAWSVH010000194.1:0-958 GCA_033852015.1 Desulfobacula sp. | reverse complement strand
CATTTAGCGCATTTAAAATGGCCTCGATATCCCAGAAACCGATTGTTGTTCTTTACTCATACAAAACGGGTCCCACTGAATACCAGACCCGGATTTCAGACATTATTCATGTGCCCAAACGTCTGGGAAAATCAGAGGAAAATTTTAAGCCCTATATTGAGGCATATGTAAAGTCTTTGGAAAATTTTGTTCAGGAGCATCCATACCAGTTTTTTAATTTTTTTGATATGTGGGAAGATGATCAAAAGGAGCATGATGAATAATACTTGTCTGATAGCGGTCTCGGGAATGGGGTGTCTGAGTGCGCTTGGATCAAATGTTGATGCATGTATGAAAAATATGTTTGATGGGATAAGAAATATTAATACTCCTAAACGATTTACCACCACGCATGAAGTTAAATACCCTGTATTAGAAATTACCCAAGCCTTTAAAACACCGGAATCTGATGGTAACCAAGATTTGACTCTGACAGCTCAAATGGCGATATCCACAGCATATCAGGCATTGGCGGATGCGCAAATTGACAAAACCAGGCTGGAAGGAAAAAGAGTGGGTGTTTGTATGGGAACCACCGTGGGCTGTGCTCTGAACAATGATCAGTTTTACAAGGATTATCGAGATGAAAAACAGCCGGGTATGGACCCTATTAAACGGTATTTGAAAAGCAATCCCGCCGCAGCCGTTGCAAGGGAATTTAATTTAACCGGTCCTGTTCAGACAATTGTGAATGCCTGCGCTTCCGGAACAGATGCCATCGGAATGGGCGCTTCCTGGATAAAGGCAGGGTTATGTGACCTTGTGATTGCCGGTGGCACAGATGAGCTATGTAAAACAACATACAATGGATTTATCTCTCTACAGATAACAGATGAAATGCCGTGTAAACCGTTTGATTTAAATAGAAAAGGTTTGAATTTGGGAGAGGGAGCAGCAGCGCTTATTTTGGAACCTTGTT
>JAWSVH010000193.1:0-2008 GCA_033852015.1 Desulfobacula sp. | reverse complement strand
TCATATACTCGATCCTGAATCCAGGAAAAAACGATGGCAGCTTTTTTGGTATCACCCATGGCGTAAAGGGACAAAACCAGTTCGCAGGTTTCTGCAACCGTCACCCAGGGACGATCTGACACACACCTGACCCCCTGGCCTTCAATAACATATTTACCCCAGTATTTTTCAATTCTGTGAACCGCTTTTTCCCCGGTAAGTGCACCACTTAACATCGGATAAAACCAGTACATGGAAAACCTGGATTTACTCACATTATAATTATGAATATTCTCCCGAATGGAACTACCCAACTTCACAAAAGAAGTCTCCCATGATTTTCTTTGCTTTCCAAGGACTCCACTAATGGCAAGTGCACACTTTAAACTCATATAAATAGAACTTGAACCGGCAAGAAGGGACATGGGGTCCACAATGCCTTCCGGACTTTTAGCCCAATAAATTTCTCCACCTGACGTTTGAAGGCTGACCGCATAATTGACCGCTTTTTCCATGGTGGGCCACATACTTTCAAGAAAAACCGTATCGTTATTACTCAGCCAGGTATGAAAAAGCCCAACACAGATATAGGCTGCCATATGGGTTTCGCAAGTCCGATCTTCAGGTTTTTCATCAATATAAGAAGAGTACCAGGACCCATCCGGATTCTGGATATTCTTTAACCAACCAAACGCTCGATAAGATGCATCAAATTCTTTTCCGATATTCAACCCCATGATGGTTTCCACCAGATCCCAGGGATCTGTCTTTCCATCAACATGCCAGGGGATATCTCCAGATTCTCTTTGAAGGCTTAAAATAAAATCAACTACTGAGTTAGCGTTCAGAGTTTCAGCAAGCTTAATTTTGGCGCCTTTCAGCATCATTCAATGTCTCCAATCTATAAATATCTATAAAAAATAATGTGTCACCGTATCAGACACATTATTTTTTTACAAGGAAATGGATTGTCATTTTATGAATGGTGGTTCATATTTCTTTTCATTTTTCAGACCGAATATCAAGCAGATCGGCTACCCGGCGCTATCACAGCTAACAGTTTGAATTTGATTACTATTTTTCCTCAATTATTTTTCTTGACATTTGGGATATTTTTCTGCTACTCATCAATGAATGGTCATTCATAATCAATCCAGATCAAACAATAAACCCTTGAAGTAGGAGGAAATCATGATAAGAAAAGTCAGAAAGGCCGCAGTTATCGGGTCCGGAATCATGGGAGGTGGCATTGCTGCCCTTCTTGCAAGTGCCGGCGCTAAAGTACTGCTCCTGGATATCGTTCCATTTGATTTAACCGATGAAGAGAAAAAAGACAAAACTGCCCGTAATAAAATTGTTCAGGCAGGTTTTGAAGGTGCATTAAAAGCTGCCCCCGCTTTATTTTATGACAAAAAAGATGCCGCACGGATCTCTATCGGCAACCTTGAAGATGATATTGATCAGCTAAGCGACTGCGACTGGATCATTGAAGTGGTGGTGGAAAACCTGAAAATAAAACAGGATCTGTTCGCTAAAATTGAAAAAGTTAGAAAACCCGGTTCCATTGTTTCATCCAACACTTCGGGTATTCCGCTTAAAGATATCAGCGCCAATTTTTCTAAAGAATTCAAAGAACATTTCATGGGTTCACATTTTTTCAACCCGGTACGTTACATGCATTTACTGGAATTGATTCCAGGAGAAGACACACTGCCTGAAATCCTTGAATTTGTTGCTGCATATGGCGAAAAAAATCTGGGCAAAGGTATTGTCTGGGCAAAAGACACTCCCAACTTTGTAGGCAATAGAATCGGCATCCAGGGAATCTCTGCAACCGTTAATGCCATGATGGAAGATGGCCTGAGTATTGCTGAAGTTGATCTTCTGTTTGGCCCGGCACTTGGCCGTCCCGCAACTGCAGTATTCAAAACTACGGATCTTGTAGGGCTGGATACCATGAGCCGTGTGAGCAAAAACTCCTATGAGCTTTGCCAGGATGATGAAAAACGTGAAACACTCCTGTTGCCTA
>JAWSVH010000034.1:0-19550 GCA_033852015.1 Desulfobacula sp. | reverse complement strand
GATTGGCCATTAACGGCCTTTAGAAAACGGGCACAAATCCGTTTTTGATCCGAAGTGAAATTTGTAGAATATCCTTTCCTATCATCCTTTTTCTTCTCAAACAAATCTGTCTGATCCCGCCTTCCATGTGGCCTGCACACAATATGAGCATAATAAAGCAAAGCCCTGTCCGTCAAAACATACAAAAACTGAGGATTTTTATTCGGACCCAGTTTAAGCTTATCTCCGCCCAACCAGCTGCTAACATCTTTTCTGACCATAAGCTTTTTTACACCTAGAAGCGTAGAGCCTGCTCCAAGAAGCCCACCAATAGCACTGAAAACTCCAAAAGTAATACCCGCCGCGGCTGTATCGATTACAGCCCCCATCGTACCACCGGCGATTGCACCTGCCGCTGCCAATTGTTTTTGACTGAGCCCTAAAAGTTCCCAGGTTTGCTTTGAAAAAAGATCATGCTGCAAAACTGAATGGTCTGATAGATGATATTCATACAACTTATGTTTAAAAAGGCTTCTGATCCTTTTGAACATCTGCTTTTCAATTTTTTTGATATGACGCTGATATTTTTCATTAAGCACCTGATTAATATGATCGGTATCATCTTGATTCCTGATCATCTGGGACACCGAAAAAGACAAACATTTTTCAAAAGCTTCACTGATATAACATGCTACCAACCGGTTTCTTTTTTGCCAATCCTGCTCAAATGCCTGAATCACCCTTGTCAAAGCAGGTTCCCACTCCTGATCAATGGCCCTTAGACTTTCAAGCATCTTCATCCGCTCAGAAAAATCTGCTGTATTAGAATTAAACACCCGAATGACATTAAATTGCTTTCGAAATTCCAGTTTCCATTCCTGTGTATAATCTTTTTGGCTATTTTTAGAATTAATAATAGCCATCCTTGGCCGACCGGTAAGTCGCAGAATCTCCATTTCTGCCAGATCATCTTCCCGGACCGGGCGGGAGGCATCCACCACATATATGATACCTGCTCCATTTGCTATGGGGGCTAAAAGTTCACACTCATCTGTATAAAATGGATCTGCTTTAAAGGTCTTGATAAAATTTTGCACAATTTTATCCTGATCTTCTTTATAGGCTCTAAACCATGCCAACGTTTGTCTGGGAACCTGAAAACCAGGTGTATCTATAAACTGGATTATTTCCTGACCATCCATTTTTACAGTATACGATTGTGAGACAATTGTTTCACCTGGAATACGACTAACTTTAATTTGGTCATTCTCTGTCAGCGTCGAAACCACTGATGATTTACCTTCATTGGGATGCCCCACCACTGCAAATTCTGGAATCATTTTTAAATATACCTCGCAACAAAAACACCCGGATCTTCCAACTTGGATATCGCCGCTTCCCAGATCTTAAAATTTATATCATCACTATCCACTGATAAATCCTTTTGCCCGGAATCCTGAGTCAACATGACACATAAAGGAATTTTTTCAGGCAAGGCCGCTTTGACTTGCCTGATATAAAAAAGGATTCCCCGGATGGGTGGCTGCCATACTTCATGCACAAGAATAACCTGATTTATACCGGATGCTGCAATACGATCAAAAGCATCTAAATCTTTTTCATATTCAAAACTGATCAAAAGGGTTAATTTTACATCTAAAAACAAACTGGCTTGCACATATTGATTAAGGTTTTTTATAGTTTCATCGGCATATGCTGTTTTTGACAACAGCAGGCATGCGCTATTGTCTGTGATATTATTATTCAACTCAAAACCAGATGACCGGCTTTCTTTTTTAGCCTTTGTTTCCCGTTCCAGGGCATTTTGACCAATCCTATTTTCACCAGACAGATTTTGATCAGGCAGGCCTTGACCAGGACTTTGATCGATCACCCTGCTAACATCAATATCTAAAACAGGGGACTGCATTCTGAGGATCAACTGATTGAACCGTGGCCTTTCAACATCAAAACGATTTAGTTGATAATATTGAGAAATCATACCGCAAATAATGAGAAGTCCCCGTGGGATCAGTGCATAACAGATAATTCCCATGCAAAGGAATGGCCACCAGGAAACCAGGTCCTGACTCGCCAAGGCCTGGATACCATCTTTTAAAACGATCCGGGAACCTTCTATTTGCTCAAAACTCGGATGGGCAAACCCCTCAGGTATTAACATAGACCAAGGAAACGCTATGGCAGACACTGCATTATACACGGTCTGGCTGCCGGTCACCAAGGTAGACTGCCATCCAAAAGCCATATCGCTGACGACCACTTTAAAAAAGGTTCCTGCAAGAGCTCCTGCTAAAAAGCCAAATGCAAAAATAGAAGTCAAAATATAAAATGGCCAAAATAGGAAGGGTGCAAATTCTCTTTTATTTCCTTGATTGAACTTTATAAGATATTCTATGCTATCAACCGCTCTGATGAAAATATTTGCTTTTATTTTTTTTAATACTTGAGGGATACCATTAAAAACAAAAGCTGACATCAAACTGACAAACGCAGAAGTGCCATATCCTTTCCCCACATATTTAAAAGATATCAATCTTTTTACCAATACCAAAAGGCCACCTAAGACCAGAACAATCTGTAAAATAACAAACAAGGCGATAAAAACCATTACATTAATGGGATGGGTGCCATGGTAGGCCAAAAAAGAATATATCGTCATCAAACCTGCAATACCGCCCAAAATAATCATGAGATAAACCATTATGGTATAAAAAGAAGAGAAGACACTTCCTGGCAGCAAAGGAGCTGTATTATTATCCGTGTCCTTGAAGAATTGTTGTTTTCTTTGTCCAAGCCAGAATAGCAAAAGATCCTTTTTTGAATTCGCATCGCTTTGATACTGACCAAATATTTTACGATCCCGGCTTACCAGGGATTCGATATCTGTTCTGGATTCAATTTCATCATCAATGCTGATAAAATACTCCAGATCTATGATATCTTTTAATCTCATTTTCATGCTGATCAATAACAAATAACAATCGTTTTCGCAACGTTTGACAACGTTACGAAAACGATTGAATTTTTATGGGTTATTTAAGAAAGCTGATAATCTTTATATTCAGCACGCAAAACATTTTTAAGCAATTTTCCTGTTGCCCCATGCGGAAGTTCATCCACAAAGACCACATCATCAGGCAACTGCCATTTGGCAAGTGTTTTACCCAAATGATCAATTACATCCTGCTTGGTAACATCCGATCCCGGAGTTTTTACAGCAATAACAAGTGGCCGCTCATCCCATTTGGGATGGGGAACAGCAATCACAGCAGCTTCTGCAATTCCTGGAACACCGACAGCTTCATTTTCCACATCAATGGATGAAATCCATTCTCCGCCGCTCTTAATAACATCTTTATCCCGGTCTGTGATCTGCATATATCCATCTTCATCAATGGTGGATACATCGCCAGTATCGAACCACCCTTGAGCATCTACTGCATTTCCACCCTCGCCTCTAAAATAACTGGATGAAATCCAGGGACCTCGTACTAAAAGAGAGCCAAATGCTTTTCCATCCCAGGGAAGCTCTTCTCCATTCACATCCACAATTTTCATTTCCACGCCAAAAACAGCGCGTCCCTGTTTAAGACTCAAAGTGACCAGGTCTTCTTCTGATATACCATCATGCTTTTTCTTCAAATGGCAGACAGTTCCAAGAGGGCTGGTTTCGGTCATACCCCATGCATGGAGCACATCCACACCATAATCATTTCTGAAAGTTTCAATCATGGAGCGAGAGACTGCAGATCCCCCGATAACCGTTCGTTTCATAGAAGAAAATTTCTTACCACTCTCTTTTAGATAGTCCAGAAGCATCATCCATACCGTAGGAACACCTGCTGAAATAGTAACCGATTCCATTTCCATGAGTTCATAGACAGATTTCCCATCCATAAGTGCACCGGGCATCACCATTTTTGCACCACTCATGGCACATGAATAGGGAATCCCCCAGGCATTCACATGAAACATCGGAACTACAGGTAAAATCGTATCTTTGTTTGAATAACCGATACCATCCACTGTCAACCCGGCAAGTGCATGTAATACTGTTGATCTATGACTGTATAGCACCCCTTTTGGATTTCCCGTAGTTCCTGAAGTATAGCAGAGTGCTGAAGCCGTGTTTTCGTCCATGTCCGGCCATTGATAGTCATCATCCTCAGCACAAACAAGATCTTCATAACACATGGCATTTTTTAACTTGGTCTGGGGCATGTGCTCTTTATCTGTCATGATGATAAACCCCTTAACGCTTTCAAGCTTGTCTTCCACAGCTTCAAGAAGCGGGACAAAAGGCAGATCGAAAAAGAAAAATTTATCTTCAGCATGATTTAAAATATAGATGACATGTTCAGGGGACAACCGAGGATTAACCGTATGACAAATCGCCCCCATTCCTGAAACCCCAAAATAGAGTTCAACATGACGATATCCATTAAACGCCATCGTCCCGATTCGGTCTCCCTTTTGTGCGCCTATTTTTTCCAACGCCTTTGCCAGTTGCTTACTTCGCTTTGCACATTCGCTATAGGTATATCGGTGAATAGGCCCTTCAATGGTCCTGGAAACAATTTCACTGTCCCTGTGATGTTTTTGTGCATGCTCAATCAATGATGAAATCAGCAATGGCTTGTTTTGCATTAGCCCTAGCATAAGACGCCTCCTTTTTTAGGATTAAACTCCAACAAAAATAAACAAATGTCTCAACCTGTTAACACGATAAATGATATTTATATCTCATATCAAAAAGAAAAGGAGATGACCACGTCTAAAATTCAAAACTTTAAATTAATTAATCAAGAATACGAAGATACAAAAGAATATACTAATCTGAAAGAATAACACGATTTTTACCGGTTTCTTTTCCTTTGTACAATGCGTCATCTGCTTTTTTAAGGTATATATCAATATCTGCATCGGGATCATCAAAACTGCTCACACCAAAGGTCATTGATATAGAGAAAACATGAGAATTAAATTCAATTGGTTTTTTACAAATGGCCTTCCTGACCTTTTCCGCAATAATTTTGGCACCCTTCGTGTCTGTTTTCGGCAACAAAAATAAAAATTCTTCCCCGCCCCATCTGGCAATTGAATCCTGTTTTCGGACCATGGTTTTCATGGTATCTGCAATAAGTTTCAAAGTATAATCGCCGCAATCATGCCCATAGGTATCATTAATCATCTTAAAATTATCAATATCGCCTATAATAAGTGCGGCACAGCCTTTATTCCTACCCAAACGCACTTTTTCACTATTGATTTTCTCCAGCATATCTCTTCTGTTGGATAATTGTGTTAACGGGTCTGTATTGGCCAGGCGTTTGATTTTTTCATAAGCGTCTTCCAACTCTTTTGTTCGCTCTTGAACTTTCTGCTCCAGGTTAGCATACAATTTTGAATTTTCAATGGAGATCGCCGCTTGGGAGGCTATAATTCTCAATACCTCCAAATGCTTAGGAGTAAACACACCTTCAGCCAGGTTGTTCTCCAGATATAAAACCCCCACCAGCCTTCCCTGGTTGATAATCGCCTGACAAAGCACGGATTTAGACTGATGCGTTTTAAAGTATATATCCTGGGTAAAATCTCCCTCCTGGCAGGCATGGTTCAAAATAAGCGTTTTCCGAGTTCGGGCAACCACATTGACCAGGGCCTGTGAAAAACCTTTGTGCCGATCCACGGGAATAGACTGCAATACAAGAATTTTTTCATCCTGGGCGTTGGATTCTGCTTCCACGAACAACGCATCATTGTCACTGAGGATCATATATCCTTTTTGAGCCCCTGCACTTTTCAAAACAATCTGCATCATTTTTGTCAATAAATTCCCCAACAAAATCTCTCCAGAAATCGCCTGGGATGCATTAACAACAGATTTGATATCCAACAATTGAGACGCATGGCCTTTCTTTGTTGTCGAAAGAGCCCCGGTTTTCGTATTATCACTTCGCAAAAACGGATATTTAGCCCCATAGTAGCGTACAAGTGCTTGGCGCCCTTTTTTTACATGGGAATCATATGTTTCTTTCAAGTAAAGATGTGCAATTCTTTTCTTCCCCTGGGAAGTAAAAAAGTGTGCCGCAAGAGCCGTCGCAAATTCAACTTCATTTCCATAGCCATTTTTATGGAACAGATCAATGGCCTCATCATACAAATCCATCGCCCCTATCACATCTCCGGCAATTTGAGTTTTCATTGCTTCCACTAATTTACATCGATGAGAAAAATTGACTGTAGAAAATTTCATCCAGTGCTGCATCTGTAAAAAATTGGTTTCCACAATTTCCAGCAGTTCTTTTTTCTGATCTTCTGGAACCTCGTGATAAATTGCCAAACGGATAACTGTTCCAAAAAACACCAGGGTGCTAGAATTAATAAGCCCTCTGATATGTGTTTGATATTCTTCTGCTTTTTTTAGATAGTCAAATGCTTCCAGATAATTTTCAAAGGAAAATAATAAACCACATTTTATCTGATAAAAATTACAAAGATGAATATACTCTTTTTTCTCTATATATGCCTGCTCAATTTGTTTTTCATTAAGACCCGCCACCGACAGCTTCAAAGGATTTTTATTTTTCCCCATCAAATTTAAAACAAGTTGCCGCCATAACAAATGGAGCCCCACTACATGATGCTGATTCAACTTTTTAATTATGCGGCCATGCGCTTCCATCTTTTTATCCAATTGCTGCAAAGGTATGCTTGCAATAATAGAATAGGTATCATGCATAAAAAGCCCAAGGGCTGCATATTCAAGATCTCCTGTTTCCATCGCCAGCCTGTGAACCTCAAGACCGGCTACCGCTGATTTTTCGACAGGTTCAACCCAATGGCGAATTAAAAGGTTATATGTATTCAAAATACGTGGCATCAAGCTTTGCGTTTTATATTTGTCCAGAATTTTAAAAGCCAACTGTCCAAAACGAACGCCTGAATTTATATCCCCCAATCCGGCAACCTGGATCACCCCATAACTCACAAATGCCACTGCTGCCATCGGATGCATACCATGGTGCAAATAAATCCGCATCATCTCCAACCAAAGCCATGTTGATAACTCTTTATTTAGTGAATAGGCCGCCGTGGACATTTCAACAATAATTCGGGTGGCTGACAACATTGTTTCATCTTTTAAATCAGGCAGATTCAGCAAATCATCATCGCTTTTGTCAGCCAAACAAGACATCACATCCTGGAGCAGTTCAAAAATGAGGCTGGTATCTGCCTTTTGGGGCAAATCAATGTCCAACTGCTTCAGCATATCCAAGCCCTCTTCAAGGGCAGCGCTATATTTGTCCTGGGAGGTATAGGCCTTAATCAAAACAGCACTAAAAGATGCTTGATCAATGGCATTACGGACATAACCTCTTGTCCGTTTCACTACCTGCTCAAGCTTATCCGGTTCACCGAGCAAATAATAAATTTCTGATATTTGAATATAGGCCTTAAGCGTCCTCTCATAATGGTCTTTCCAGCAAACATCACCCGACAAATCCAACCCGGTTTTATAATACCTCAAGGCTGTTGCATAGGCGGCGGAAGCTTTGGCTTTTTCACCAGCTTTAAAATTTAACCAGACCAGTTTATCTTTTTCCTGTTCAGTTGAAATCCACTCAACACCGGCATTGAGTTGATCAGCAATATAAAACACTTTCCCATTCAGCTTTTTATTGGCTGCATCTTCAAACGTTTTTTTGCCAATTTTATAGTGAATCAGACTTTTTTGTTTTTGTGTCAAAAGGGAGTAAGCCGCTTCCTGAATCCGATCATGATGATAAAAATAAAGAGTCTCTGTACCATCAATCAACCCTTCTTGAATGGCTTCTTTAAGGTCTTCAAGAATATCATCTACTGTCCTGTCTTGAAGCGAAGCAATAATTTCCAAGTTGAAACGATTCCCAATACAGGCACAGATCTTAAGTGTCTCACGGGTTTTTTCTTGCAGATTATTGATCTTTTCCACCAGAAGATCTACAAGATTATCCGTCACCTGCATATCTGAAATCTTTTGAGTATCCCATTGCCAGGTTGCCTTTGAATCCAACTGAATCATGCCATGATCATACAAGTTCTTTAAAAACTGATTCACAAAAAAAGGATTGCCTCCGGTCTTTTTATATACCAGGTTTCCCAGGGCTTTGCTTTTATTTGAAGGGCCTTTAAGGTGATCCTGAATTAACCGAGAAACATGATCACATTCAAGTGGCCCCACATTAATCGTATTCAACGTCACATGCTGCGCTTGAATTTCTCGCAACGTCACTTCTAAAGGGTGATCTTTTTCAACTTCATTACTCCGATATGCCCCAATAACAAACAAATGGAAAATTTCATCGCTAACAACAATATTCTTAATCATTTCAAGGCTGGCAAAATCTGCCCGCTGCAAATCATCCAAAAACAACACCAGTGGATGATCTGCCTGGGAAAAAACACTGATGAATTTCTCAAATACCAAAACAAACCGATTCCGACTTTCTTCCGGTCCCATCACAGGAAGGTCTGGCTGTGGCCCAATAATCAGTTCAATATCGCTGATAACATCACTGATAACTCGTCCATTAGACCCCAGGGCAGATAATAATTTTTCTTTCCACTGCTCTATCTTTTCATCACTTTGAGATAGTAATTGACGGATAAGCCCCTGAAACGCCTGGATGATAGCACTATATGGAACATCTTTTCTATATTGTTCATATTTGCCTATAACAAAAAATCCTCTTTTCGCCACGACAGGCTTATGGATTTCTTTTATCAGGGCTGATTTTCCTATACCGGGGCGTCCTGAAACCATCATCAACTGGGGCATACCTTTACAGACACTTTCAAAACAAGCCATCAGAGTCTGGGTCTGTTTTTTTCTCCCGTACAATTTTTGGGGGATAATAAATCGCCGGGGGATATCTTTTCTACCCAGTTTAAATTTTAATATTTTCTTGTCTCTTTTGAACTGTTTTAAGCAGGTTTCCAAGTCTGTGGCAAGCCCCAGAACGTTCTGATATCTCTCTTCTGCATTCTTATGCAATAATTTAAAAATTATATCAGAAATAACCTTTGGAATATCCGGATTCACCTCATGGGGAGGGACAGGCGGTATCGCAATATGAGAGTAGATCACCTCCATGGGGTCATCGGATTTAAACGGTACTGTCCCCGTAAGCATTTCATAGAACACAATTCCCAGAGAATATATATCCGTCCGATAATCTATCCAACGATTCATTCGACCGGTCTGCTCCGGTGAGATATAACTCAGAGCACGTTGAATAACAGCTTTCTGGTAAATTTCATCATTTTTCTTTGTCAGAATGGTAGAAATACCAAAATCTGAAATTCTTACTCGCTTACTTGTTTCATCAAAATAGAGGTGAGAAGGCTTAATTTCTCCATGAAAAATCTCTTTTGAGTGAATCTCACCCAAAGTATTTGAAATATCGATGCCGATTTCAAGAAAGGATAACAGGCCAAAGTGCTGTTTTTCAAGATAGCTTTCTACGGAAGGTTCCGTAATATCATCCGTAATAATGGCCAGCTGGCCATTTTCTTCCATAAAATCAATCACCCTGACAACCCCATCATGCTGTATAGATTGAATCGTCTGATATTCCTTTTTCGCCCTTGCGATATGTGAAACCGATGGGGCGCTGGCCTTCAGGATCTTAACAATAACAGAATTTGCATTCTCTTGCTTTTTCCCTCGGTATACCAACGCACCCCGGGTCTCTGTAAGTTGCTCGATTAGCCTATAGTCTTGAAATCTTTTCATTTATTAACACCGCAATTTATTTAATTTCTGATTTTCACTCTATCACAGGATAAAAAATAAACCACCAATAAAATTACTAGATTTTCAAGAACTTTTACTATTTTTATTAAATAATGTTCATACCGTCCAGTCCATCTCCTGAATGGAGCTGACAGAACCGTCTTCATTTAATGCGATACCACTTCTTTTGATTCTGGCCTGTGTTTGATTATCTTTGTCCCGCATATCAAATTGAGTGGCCACGCTATCCAGATAAATTGCGCCGATGCCCACGTCCGCAAGCCGTGTAAGCTGCATCTGCCCATCTTCATCATTCTCCCAGATGGCCAATTCATTAAAAATCGTATCATTTTCATCAATCCATGAATTTTGATCCAGATCATAGGCGCTGAGTTCAATAAATCCAGCACCCGTAGATGGCCCGAACAATTCGCCACCATCATTAATGATGCCATCATTATTTTTATCCAGACAAAGAAAACCACTCCCGATTTCCGGGATAATGATATCCTCTTGTTCCCCGTCCTGGTTCATATCAAATGACATATAAGCTTCAGACAGTTGAGGAGCAGTTCCGTCGTAATTAATCACCAATGGATCAATAAACACATATCCTTTTTCCTGATGCACAAATTGTTCTGTTTTAAAAAATTCTCTATCAAGATTCAGTTGAAAAGAAAAATCAATATTTCTTCCATCTGCTGTTAAAACCTTCCCATCAGCAAAAAAATCTGTGGCCTCTTTTTCATAATGTGAATAGGTGGTTTTTTCCGTGTACTCGTATTCCATAAAAGCTTCTGACGGCAAAGAATTCGGATTAATATTCACCTGGTCAAGAGACGCCGTTTGGATACCACCGCCCTTTACACAGATTGAATTCAGCCGTTCACAGATCACCTCCATGATTTGACGCAGTTTTTTAAGCTCCCCCATGAACAACTCGGAAAATTCCACGGTCTTCTGTTCTCCTGCTGAAGTAACATTATACCAAGGATTTTCAAGCGACAGCCGAGTTGGAGCGCTTGGAGAAACAGCCATAGTTTCTCCCAGGTTTTGATCCATCAAATCAATGAATCGGGTTTCCTGTTCAATGTTTACCTGGGTGTTTTTAGAAAACTCTCGTGCCGAAGACAGGTTGATAGTAGAAGTATCAATCTTCAAGATCGGCCCCCTTTTTTAGTTTTTCGGCAGCCTCATCATCCTGAGTTGGGGCCGATGTGACAAATATTCACGGTATCATCCTGACTTTCCGCAGACCCGCACTTTTCTTGTGCACTATCTCTCTACTCAAGCAACTTTTATACCTCGATCGTATCTATCTGAACTGACAGAACAATTTAAAAACCCGGCCAGAAAAACCTATTTTCTGCCGGGTAAAAGATACCGGTTTGGGTAAAATATTTCCCAAAAATTAATTATCCATATATTTCACAACCAATCGCTCCAATACTTCATAGGGTTTTGCACCCACAAGAGTTTCAAGCCCCATCCTGAAAGTTGGAACAGCGGCGATTCCAGATGCTCTGGAACGCTCCCAATCCGCATCCACAGCGTCAGAGTATGTGCGCTGATCAATAATCTTTTCCCCCTCTACAGGATCCAGTCCGGAAATTTCAATCAACTTTAATAACTCTTCTTTTTGGGCAATATTCTTACCATCCACAAAATATGCTTCAAATACAGCCATATGAAATGCATGACCATAGCCCTTTTCCTGCGCCCAAAGCCCTGCTTCCTGTGCCAGGCGACTATTATAGGTCCGGGTACGTTTTCCCATCTTCAATCCAAATTGCTCTGCCGTTGCACAAAGCTGGTCCATGGCTTTATCCACATTAATCACCATGCCCTTTTTCTTAAACAACTCTTCAAGTGACATCCCCTGCTCCGGAACGTCCGGATGGAGCGGAAATGCCCGCCATTCAGCAGTGATGCCATACTTTTTTTCTAACTTTTCAATACTCCCGGTAATGAAATAGCACCAGGGTCAGACATAGTCTGAAAATATTTCAAACACTACAGGTTCAGCCATTATTCTCTCCTTATATATTCTCCCATAAGCAACCGATTCTTCGGTGTAATACTGCTTGGGATTTTCTGGGTAATCACCTTATATCCTTTTGATTGAAGCCGTAAAGCCCTCAAGGCATCCACAGCAAGTGTCTTATCCATCCAACCCTCAAGATTGCCGGTAGACGATTTTTTTAAATTATGACAACAGGGCAACACCGCCACACGAGCCTTTGCCTGAACTGCACACTCCAGAACCACATCGGTTAACACCCCGCAGGCATGGGCAGAGACTATTATATCATCTGCGAAGACATCAACATCCTGAATCTGTATCTGCCGATACACGATCCGGTCATTTAATCTGGGCCAGGTATCTATTAAGGCTGCAGAGAGTTTTTGGGCATTCTTTGGGATCGCTCTATCCACAGCGATGGCTATTTTTGAGCTGTCATCCAGAATAAGCATGATATGAGCTAAAAGCCCATGTCCACAGGCCAAATCCAGCACCCGTCCCCCCCGATATTTTCTACGCACCCGCTTTGCCATTTCCCATGCTTCATAAAGTTCTTTTCTCGGCAACGTCCCTGCCCGGCAAACCGCCCTGGCAATTTTATCAAACAAAGTACTGCCGGGAAAAAGTAACTGTTGCTGCGGTGTCAACCGGCTCCTGGAGGATTGTTTCACCTTTAGTCCTGCTTATCCGTTTCAATTGGAGCGTTATACAACCGCAGGCTATTGGCAACCACCGATATGCTGCTGGCTGCCATGGCCAATGCCGCTAAAATAGGGTGAAGCTCCCGCAGCATCTGGGGAAAACTTTCAAATGGTGCAAGAATGCCCGCTGCCAAAGGAATTAAAACAATATTATAAACAAACGCAAAAAAAAGATTCTGCTTAATGGTGGCAATGGTTCGCCGGCTGATCCTTATGGCTTTTGGAATACCGGTTAGTTTACCGCTGGACAGGATAATATCTCCTGTTTCAATGGCAACATCAGTGCCGGTTCCTATGGCAAAGCCAATATCTGCCTGAGCCAAGGCTGGTGCATCGTTAATCCCGTCCCCCACCATCCCTACCAGTATATTTTGCTGCTGAAGCAATTTAATTTCACTGGATTTTTCTTCCGGCCGAACCTCGGCTTTCACCTCATCCACATTCACTTGTTTACCAATGGCATTGGCCGCTTGTAAATTATCTCCAGTAAGCATCACTACTTTTATATTTTCATCCTGAAGTGCCTTTATGGCTTGTTTAGATTCTGGTTTTAACACATCTGATACCGATATAATGCCCAGAACCTGACTCTCCTTCACCAAAACCATAACGGTTCTACCCTTGCTTTGCAGCTCAAGAACCAAAGCTAAACTCTCTTTTGACAAACCCGGATCTTTTTCAAACCACAAAGGTTTACCCAACCGAAGCGTCTGGTCATCTATCTGCCCTTGGACACCAAAGCCGCTATAGGCCTTAAACTGTGCCGGATCTGTCAATTCCATACCCTTTTGCCTGGCAAACGAAACAATAGATTTGCCAATGGGATGCTCAGAACCTTTTTCCAGCGATGCACAAATGGTTAACAGTTCATCAGGAGAAAGGCCGGAGTCCTCGGAAGGAATCCAGTCCACCACCGTGGGTTTGCCCAAGGTAATTGTGCCGGTCTTATCCATGACAATGGTGTCCAGTTTGGCTGCATTTTCAAGGGCTTGGCTTCTTTTAAACAGAATACCATTTTCAGCGCCTTTGCCTGTTCCAGCCATAATGGCCGTGGGCGTGGCAAGCCCCAGAGCACAGGGGCAGGCAATCACCAGCACAGCCACCATCCGAATCATGGATGGGACAAACTCTCCGGTAATGCCCCACCAGATAAAAAAAGTAATCACAGCAATGCCAATCACCGCAGGTACAAACACCGCTGCCACCCGGTCTGCCAGCGCCTGAATAGGGGCTTTGCTCCCCTGGGCTTCCTGAACCAGTCGAATTATCTGGGAAAGTGCGGTATCTTTTCCCACCCGGGTTGCCTTGAATTTTATAAGACCCTCTCCATTTACCGTACCACCAGTTACCGGATCATCTGTCTTTTTATCCACCGGAATCGGCTCACCACTGAGCATGGATTCATCCACAGCAGATGCCCCTTCCATAATAATACCATCCACAGGAATTCGCTCACCCGGTCGGATAACAATAATGTCGTTCACCTGTACTTTTGAAATGGGAATTTCTGTTTCTTCTCCATTTTCAATCACAAAAGCAGTTTTAGGAACCAGACCAATTAGCTTTTTAATGGCTCCGCCGGTTTTTCCCTTGGTACGAGCTTCTAACAGTTTCCCAAATTTGATCAAAGTAATGATAACAGCAGATGTTTCAAAATAAACATGCCCGGAAAGCCCTGGCAAAACAAGAATAGCCAATGAATAAAAATAAGCCACAGATGAGCCTAAAGCGATCAGCACATCCATGTTGGCTGTTTTATTTTTAAGGTTATTATACGCCCCTATATAATAATCCAGGCCTGTATAAAACTGGACTGGCGTGGCCAGCAAAAGAAAAAACCAATTCATCCAGGCGGCATGACTCCAGGAACCGATCAGGCTAAAATCCCGCGACATGCTGATGATAAACAAGGGCAGGGCAAACACCACGCCCACGATGAATTTTTGGGTCTGATCCTGAATCTCGGCCTGACGGGCAATCTCCTCCACATTTTCTTCATCTTCATTTTCATCGGTGACAATCACACCAAACCCAATTTTTTTAATGGCCGCTATAATCGTATCAAGATTCGCCACAGAAGCGACATAATCCACCAATAGGCGTTCCGATGCAAAATTCACCCGGGCATTGATTACACCCGACACTTTTTTATTCAAGGTTCTCTCAATATTAGCGGCGCAATTGGCACAGCTCATTCCGGTCACTGGAAGATCCTGGGTACTGAAAGGAACCTGAAATCCAATTTTCTGTATGGTTTGAATAATATCGTTTAAACTGATTTTATCCGGATCATAGGATACCATGGCCTGTTCTGCAGCAAAATTAACCTGGGCATGAACCCCGTCCTTCTTTTTCAAAGTCCGTTCAATATTAGCAGAACAATTGGCACAGCTCATGCCAGTCACAGGAAGGGTAATGCTGATGTCACTCATTGACATTCTCCTCAAAAAATTTAGAAAACCACACTCTTTTTGACCACTATATTCATTTATTATAACCATAAATTATTTATTTGCAAAATACTCTAAATATCCATATTTTATATAGCATGATCATTCTTAATGCTATTTTCCCCATTTTTGCACTCCTGTTGTGTGGCAACCTGCTGAAGCATTTCAATATTACAAATGAAAATTTCTTAGCCACTTCAGACAAGCTGGTATATTACATATTCTTCCCAATCATGCTGTTCTGGAAGATCGGAGGCGCTGCTCCGGGAAAGGATATCCAGAGTGTTCATTTGTCTTTAGCAGTCATTTTTTCGGTCACCGTGGCATGGCTGATCAGCCTGGCAGCGATTCATATTTTTAAGATCCACCGCTTTCAGGCGGGCACGTTTTCCCAGGCCAGCTTTAGATTTAACTCTTATATTGGCATAGCCGTTGTCATGAATACTCTTGGCGAAGAAGGTATCCGCCATTTTGGTATCCTCATCGGATTTGTCATCCCCGTGATCAATGTCTTGTCCGTGGCCACCTTAATCTGGTATTCAGAAAAGAAAAAAAATATGCGGGAAAACATCACTCTTTTACTCAGGGCCCTGATTTCAAACCCTCTTATTCTTGGCTGCCTTGCAGGAATTGCCTTTTCCAGAACCCCTTTTGAATTCCCAGACTTTTTAAACAACACCTTTAATCTCATGACCGCTGCAACCATGCCCCTGGCACTGATATCTGTCGGTGGTGCATTGAAATTTACAGAGTCAAAAGAGAACACGCGCCTCTCGTTGATCACATCTATTATTAAGATTGTGGCACTACCCATGATTGGCTTTTTCTGCCTGAAGCTGCTTGGTTTATCCGGTATTTTTTTCAAGGTGGGAATAATTTATTTTGCCCTGCCTACAACGCCTTCCATTTTTGTACTCTCTTCACAGATGAATTCAGATACAAAACTGGCATCCACTGCTGTACTGGTCTCCACTGTGCTGTCATTTCTTTCGTTGTCTGTGGCGGTATTGATTTTCTGAACAAGTTACTTGTTCCCCTGGGTTTCTTTTTTGGGGATCCAGGATGTTTATGACCTTAGCAGTCCAATCATAAATTTTGGTTGACAATTATCTGACGGCTGTCCTATTCCTATCAATCAGCGTGCATTGTTTCGTCTTTTCCATTTGAATTATAAACGGTCGGTTCTGGCGACACGTCAGAAAAACAGGCCTGGATCTGTAACCGCTTAAGGAGGAACGCCTGTGTGGTATTACATGGATGGTGAAAAAGAGATAGGACCCGTCAGCCAAAATGAACTCCAGCAGTTGTTTAAAGAGCGCAAGATTGATCTTGAAACAGCCATTCGAAAAACCCAATCCAAAGAATGGATGTCTTTGGGGGATGTGGCTCGGGTAAAAAGACAGTCAAAAGGAGACGATGCAATACAAACATCATCTGCCCCGGAATCAATCTCGTCTGATCAGGATCCTGTTGATAAAGAGCAGGCCCCTGCAAATACTGCTTCGAACAAGGCACTTGAAAATATACCCTTGCGCTTTACAGGTACCGGAGGTGAATATTTTAAAATATGGATTGTCAACATGTTGTTGACAATAATTACTTTTGGTATCTATTCGGCCTGGGCAAAGGTTAGAAAAAAACAATATTTTTATGGTAACACTCAGATTGTTTCAAATGCCTTTCAATATCTGGCAGATCCTATAAAGATATTAAAAGGCCGGGCTATCGTATTTATCGGTTACATTATCTACTCGATAATAAGTTCAATAAATCCCATTGCAGGCTTGGTGATGACACTTGCCCTTTTACCGGCATTACCATGGTTTATCATCAGGGCGCTGGCATTTAATACCCGGAACAGTGCAATTCGAAATATTAAGTTTAATTTCCACGGGACTTATTGGCAAGCGGCTAAAGTTTTTATTTTGTTTCCGCTTCTTATCCCTTTTACGCTCGGTCTGATACTCCCTTACTTTTTTTACCAGCAAAAAAAGTTTATAGTTGAAAACAGCTCCTATGGAACGGCACAATTTGACTTTCAAGCCAGCGGTAAAGATTACTATAAGCTTTTTCTTGGACTTTTGCTGCCTCTGGTCATCTGCATTGCTACGATAGTCGCTGTCAATTATTTTCTGCCGCAGATGATATCACCATTTGCCATGGTTGTCTTTTACCTCTATGTAATGGCCTATATTTCGGTCCGGGGCACGAACCTGCTTTTTAATTCCAGCCATCTTTCTGATCATAATTTCAAGGCAGATATGCGAATCAGAGAATTTATAGGCATTGTCATTACCAATACCATTGCTACGGTTTTAACGCTTGGCCTATTTTATCCTTTTGCCATCGTAAGAGCATACCGGTATCGGATTGAACATCTGACAATGGTATCAGCGGGCAATCTGAATCAGTTTGTTGCTGCCGAGCAAAAACAGGTCAGCGCTTTGGGCGATGAATTTTCAGATTTTATGGATTTTGATATCGGATTATGATTTCAATTCAAGGCAAATGGTTTGATGGCAGAACTTCTGTGCAAACTCAAGCTGTGCTTAATGTTCATGATAGCGGTGCCTGGCAGCTGTTGGAGGCCAGCAGCAATAACATGCTGTTTGAAGATGCTGAATTTTCGGCTAAAGTGTCATCCAAATTGGGGAATACTCCCCGCTATGTTTATTTAACAGAAGATGGCACTTTTGAAACCCCAGAGAATGAGGCTATGGATCATATTCTTTCCATGACCCATCGAAGTCATTGGTCAATATGGGTGCATGCATTGGAATCCAAAATGCGGTACGTCCTTACAGCGGCGGCCTTGATCGTTGTCTTCGCCTTTTTAGGCATGAAGTTTGGAGTACCAGCAGCCGCTCAGGTAATTGCTGCACGTTTGCCTTCTTCGGTGTTGGATACAGCAGGAGAACAAGTATTAAATTTTTTTGATAAAGCAATATTCAAACCGTCTGAAATTTCGAAAGAAAAAGCCCAACAGGTCTTTGCTCACCTACAGCCTGTCATTAATCAACACCAGAATCTGAAGCTGAAAATCATGCTGCGCAAAGGCGGGAAAATCGGCCCCAATGCATTTGCCCTGCCAAACGGTTATATTATCTTTACCGATGAGTTAATCAATATGGCCAAGCACGATGACGAACTTCTGGGGATAATGGTTCATGAAATCGGTCATGTGGTCCATCAGCACGGCATGAGACGTCTGATCCAGGATTCAATTCTGTCTTTTGCAATAATGGCTGTAACAGGAGATGCATCAGGAGTTTCTGAAATTTTTCTCGGCCTGCCAGTTGTTCTCACAGAGCTTTCCTATTCCCGAAAATTTGAAACCGAAGCTGATCAATATGCATTAGATTATATGCTGTCCAAACAGATCCCGCCTCACCGGTTCGGTAATATTCTTAAACGGATCAATGAAATGGATAAAAAGCGCCAGAAACAAGAAGGTAACCGCCCAGGCTGGACCAGCTATCTATCTACCCATCCGGACACCCAGAAGCGAATCAAGCTTTTCCATAATGCCAGCACACCTTAAAGTGGATGAGAATGTATTGCATGCGATTTAATTGTATGCTGATTATTAGGCCTGGAAAAACTACAAAAAAACGAAACAATAACAACGATTCGCACAAATTAAAATTTTTCAACAGCCGTGCTGTCATCGACAGCTGTTTTCTTTTTTCGGGAAGAAGAAAGAACGAAACCAACCCAAAAGCGTATTTCCTTTCAACTGCTCTTTTTCAATGGACTCAAAAACTTCTTTCATTTTAAGCGATTCAGAAAATCGATCTTTTCGTGTGGTGATTTCTCTTGTAGGATCCAGAGTCTTGATGATCTTGGCAGGGTTTCCGGCAGCAATCACATTGGCAGGGATATCCGAGGTCACGACAGATCCTGCACCAATAATAGCATTTTTACCAATAGTGACCCCTTTGCAGACAATGGCCGAATCTCCCACCCAAACATTTTCTTCAAGAGTGACGCTATCATATTCCTGAGGCGGCATAGACCGGTCATAGATTCCATGCCAATCTGAATCAGTGATATAAACATGGCTGGCCAGCATGCACGAGTCTGCAATCTTAATACTGTTGGCAGCAGAAATTCTTACCCCTGGAGAAATCAGGACATGATCCCCGATAACAATACCGTCAATATCTTTTTTGTCCGACCATACTGTCAAGCGGGTTTTTTTATCTGAACACCCCAGAAGGCTGATATGATCCCCGATACTGACAGGCCCACCAAAGAGTTCTATATGCCAGGGTTTAACTATAAAATGATATTTCCCAAGAGATGTCAGCTGGGGGGATAATTTAAAGCGGACATACAGGTTTAAAAGACCATACCAGGCCCTTTTAATATAATACGGTCGATAATCTTTTATCAATTCACAAGGTCCATATAAATAGATCCGTCCCAGGATTCATGAGAAAACAGGCGGTAAGCAGGAGTCAGCTCGTACAAAGCATCTGCCGCTATCAATACCACCGCATTGGTCCAGGAAAGTTTATCTTCCGGCCAAATCACCATGTCCGGATAGGTATACCCGCACCAATATGTTTTATCGTCATATACTCGATCCTGAATCC
>JAWSVH010000192.1:0-10500 GCA_033852015.1 Desulfobacula sp. | reverse complement strand
GTCACCAAAAATAACCGTCACATCACGACCTCTCGTGGTTTTATCCAAACCTGTAGAATGGATTTCACCACCCACAACCAAAACTTTTTTGGCATAACCAGACTTTATATATGCATCTGCGGTGGTCAATCCATAAAGAAATCCTGTGCATTGTTGCCGAATATCAAGTGCCGGTGTAGAATTAAGCCCTAATTTAGCCGCTAAAAGGCACCCAGATCCTGGGAAAAAAATATCCGGGCTCAAAGTTGCAAAAATTATAAGGTCTAAATCCTGTGCCGTCCAACCCGCTTTTTCAAGCGCTATTTTTGAAGCTTCAAAACCCAAATCTGATGCACCACATTCTGTATCGGGTTCAACCCAGTGTCTTTGCTCGATACCGGTTCTTTGTTTAATCCACTCATCTGAAGTCTCCATAATTTTTGCAAGGTCATCGTTAGTAACAACGTAGGGGGGAACATACATTCCTGTACTTTTAATGATACTTTTTTTCATAGAGCTTTCCTTATTTAAATTATCATATTGATAAATATTAGCTGGTGCTATATTATGCACGCCTTATAATATTTATTTTAAATTTAGGCAAGAACTTGAAAAAAATTTTAACTATAAAAGCAACATAGGCGCCATTGTATATACAATTTATAATACTTATTAGCGGTTTAGTTTTGCTTTATGTCGGCTCTACCTTATTAGTGGAAGGAGCGGCATCCACGGCTGTCATGTTTGCAGTTCGCCCGGTAATTATTGGATTAACTATTGTATCTTTAGCCACCTCCGCTCCAGAACTTTTAGTCAGCCTTATGGCTGCGGTTAAAGGATCTGGCGGGATTTCTATTGGCAATATCCTTGGTAGCAATGCAATAAACATCGCCCTTGTATTAGGAATTTCAGCGATAATCAAACCGGTCCATATCAAAAATCAGATTATTAAAATTGAGATTCCATACATGATTTTCATTTCTATTATGTTCTGGATTTTATGTATTGATTCACATATTGGTCGCATTGATGGAATTATCTTATTATCATTATTAATGCTTTTTTTAGTTTATAGCATTATCACAGCAAAAAATAACACGGAGGATAATTCCAATTCTAACCCTCTGAACACACAAATAATTTTTAAAAACAGTATTTTTATTCTTTGCGGAATTATTATGCTTGCACTTGGAGCACATTTTGTTGTTACAGAAGCCATCCAAATCGCTGAAAAAATAGGTCTTTCTCAAACATTTATCGGCATCTCCGTTGTTGCCTTAGGAACAAGTCTTCCAGAACTTGCTACTTCGGCAGTGGCCGCATCAAGAGGGGAAAGCGACATCTCAGTTGGAAATGTTGTTGGGTCAAATTTATTTAACATCTGCCTGGTTATGGGTACTGTTGGCATATTTAACCCAATGAGTATCGACTCTAATCTACATACTTTTCAATTCCCATTTATGATCTTTATCTGTCTTGTTTTAGGCGGCATTTCTTACTTCAGTCGTAAGATTTCTAAAAGGACGGGTTTTTGTTTCATTTTGTTATTTATGGTCTATATCTCTATTTCGTATTTAAAATAATGTTGACAATTTCGTAAATTTCTGTTCTTTTTCCTTGCAAGGCGGAACTAATCTATCTATAAGGGAGAAAATACACAGTTTTTCCCCTTTAATTAAAGAGGCAACGAATGGCAGATCCGAACCGACTCCTTATAGTTGATGATAACGAAGACATTTTATCCACATTTTATGAATTTTTCAACTCCATGGGCTATGAAGTTAAAACGGCTATCGATGGATTTGCAGCACTAAAAATACTTCGAGACAAATCCAATTTTTTTGAATGTCTCATTACAGATTTGGTTATGCCAAATATCAGTGGCGTTGGCTTAATTTCAATTGTCAAAAAAGAATACCCACATCTTAAGATAATCGCTATGACTGGGTATGGTGATCAACCCGGCGCACTTGCTTCCGAAGCTCGGGCTGATGTTGTTCTTTTTAAACCCATTGATCTTTTTAAGATAGAAAATACCGTATCAGAATTAATTAACCAGGAAAAAGAAAAGCTTTAAGAACAAAACCTTTAAAAAGCAAGATAAAATTATGAGCACACCCTTAATTGGCGTCAGCAAATCCATATTAAAAATCAAAGAACTTATCAATCATGTAGCAAACACCTGTTTGAATGTTTTGATTACCGGAGAAACCGGCGTTGGAAAAGAAGTCGTAGCTCAAAACCTATATTCAGAATCTGCAAGAAATTCACAAAACTTTGTTAAAATAAATTGTGCTGCCCTGCCTGAAACACTTCTTGAAAGCGAGCTATACGGGTATGAAAAAGGTGCCTTTACAGGGGCTCACAGAAAACGACCCGGTAAATTTCAAACGGCTGATAAGGGCGTTCTTTTTCTTGACGAAATTGGAGATATGCCCTTGGCATTGCAGTCAAAGATGCTCCATGTTCTCCAAAGTGGTGAGTTTTCTCCACTGGGCTCTGATCATGAATTTAAGACAGATGTATGGGTAATTGCTGCAACCAATCACAACCTTGAAAAAAGTATTGCAAATAAAACGTTTAGAGAAGATCTGTTTTATCGGCTCAATATCATAAAGATTGAAATTCCACCTTTACGTGAACGAAAAGAAGATATCCCTTCTCTTATTGAATTTTACTTTAGACTATACCACTCAGAATATCCGAACAATAATGGCAGTAAACCTGGCCCAGAAATTTTAGAAAAACTTTGCAATTATCCATGGCCAGGCAATGTGAGACAACTTCAAAATTGCATAAAAAAACAAATGATTTTAAATTCTTGGGAAAAAATATTTGATGAATTACCCAAAGAACACGTAGATATTCCTGTGGTACCTCAATTTGAAACAGCCTTAAATAATAATTCATTCGGCACGAATACTTTTCCGGTTGACCGTACCAGCGTTATTTCACAATTTGTCGATCTATCAACAAGCTCGGAAAAATTATTTGAAGACATCTCATTAAAAAAGATAAAGAAGCTGGCTTCAGACCGGGTTGAAAAAGAAGTAATTGCTTTTGTTTTAGACAAAGTTGGCTGGAATCGATCCAGGGCTGCCAAAATTCTTAAAATAAGCTACAAAACTCTGCTTTATAAAATGAATGAATTTGAAGTTTCCCCTCCAATGAAATAGTTTTTTCGATAATATAATTATCCTTTACTAAATCGAATTTATTACATATAGAATATCCTTATACTGTATTTTAAAAGCGTTTCCAGTTTAGAAATTAATTATTTTTAAGTAACTTTTGTTAAGGAAATTGTTTATAAAAGTACTTAATATCCTCTTCGTAACCTCTGTTAATTTATAAACTTATAGCTTTTAAAAAATTAATAACTTTATTTTTTAGGAGGCAACATGCGAAAAATTACCTGGTTAGTGGTTCTATCCATGGTCCTTGCCATGATCTTTTCTCCAACAGCATTTAGTGCAAGAAAAACCATCATTAAAATCGGGATTAACGCACCGATGACCGGAGACATACCAAAGGTTGGTGAGGGATCTAAATATGCCGCGCTTCTGTGGCTTGAAGATATTGAAAAAGCGGGTGGGCTTGAAGTCGGCGGTAAAAAATATGAAGTCGAACTTATCGTGGAAGACAATGAATCCAAGGCTGAGTCCGCTGTAAAAGCAAACACAAAGATGATTTCTCAGGATGATGTTCTGGCCATTGTTGGACCACAATCCTCTAAACAAGCGGTTCCTGCAGGAGAAGTCGCCAACAAATACAAAACCGTTATGATTAGCCCATGGTCCACGAACCCGAACACAACCCTTGACCGACCCTATGTGTTCAGAGGATGTTTTCTTGATCCTTTCCAGGGACCTGTTGTTGTTAATTTTATCACAGAAGAATTTGGCTTTACTAAAGCTGCTGTCCTCTACGACGTCTCTTCAGATTATCCTAAAGGACTGGCTGAAGTTTTTAAAGCCGCCTGGGAAAAAAAGAATGGTGCAGGGTCTATAGTTGCTTACGAAAGTTTTACAACAAAAGATACTGACTTTTCTTCTCAACTAACTGAAATTGTAAAATCCGGAGCTGAAGTACTTTTTACCCCTCAATATTACAACGAGGTTCCTTTAATTGTCCAACAGGCTAAAGACTTAGGTTGGAAAGGCCCAATCGTAGGTTCTGACTCATGGGGATCTGCTGAAACCGTAGAACTTTGCGGCGAAGCCTGCTATGGACTTTTCTTTTCATCTCATTATGCAGCAGCCGGGGCAAAAGGAGAAACCAAAGCTTTTATTGATCGATATACAAAAGCCTATGGATATATTCCTGACGATGTTGCCGCTCTGACCTGGGATGCACTTCGTCTTGCGCAACAGGCCATTCAAAATACCGGGAAAATTTCCGGCCAAATTGGCAAAGACAGAACGGCTGTGCGAGATTCTCTTGCGAAAATCAAAAATTTTGCGGGTATCACTGGTAATATGACCTTCACTGAAGAGGGTGATCCCATTAAATGTGCTGTGATTGTAAAAATAAACGATAAAGGCCAATATGAATTTTACAAATCAAGTTGTCCTTAACGGTTAATCTTTTTTTATTTAACGAATGACTGCTGTACCTTTTTTTCCGTGCAGCAGTCATTTTTAGATTTATATACAGGAGCTGTTGAATGGAAGCTTTGACGGATTTTGTACAATTTATTATTCAAAACCTGATTAATGCCCTTCAAAGAGGAAGCTTCTACGCTGTTATATCCATCGGCTATTCAATGGTATACGGCGTGCTCATGCTTTTTAACTTTGCCCACGGTGATATCTTCATGGTGGGAACCTATATTGGCTTTGGTATCGCCACACTTTTTCTTACATTATTCGTGGGAATCTTACCCGGCCCCCTCATTTTTGTCATAACTGTTGTTGTTACCATGTTTTTGACCTCCTGGATCGGAGTCTTTGTTGAGGTTGCAGGGTACAGACCATTAAGAAATGCTCCCCGTGCATCTGCAGCCATTACCGGTTTGATGATTGGTATAATTTTTGAAACCGGTATTTTAATACTATTGGGTGCCACGCGACTCAACTTCCCTAAATTAATGGAATCGGTGTCATATAATGTGGGTGGCGTTTATTTCACCAATATAAAAGTAATGATTATTCTTATCTCTTTATTTTTGATGGTTGCACTCCATACTTTCATACAAAAAACAAAATGGGGTATGGCCATGCGGGCAATGTCGTATGATTTTCTTGCGGTGCCATTAATGGGTGTTTCAATCAATGTTATTGCACCGTTGACCTTTGCCATCGGTGCAGCACTGGCCTCTGTAGCAGGAATTCTATATGGACAGGCCTATCCGATTTTAGACCCCTATATGGGCGTAATCTTAGGCTGGAAAGCGTTTGTTGCCGCCATATTAGGTGGACGCGGATCTATAAAAGGGGCTGCTCTGGCAGGGTATCTTTTAGGATTTATTGAAATATTTGTCGCCACTATCTTTCCATCAACCCTAAGAGATTTAATCGCCTATTCTATTATTCTTCTAATTTTGACTTACAGACCCAGAGGATTTTTTGGAATGGAACACAGCACAAAACTTCGGCTGTAATTCTTAACTTCAACTGATACAGGAAAGTTAAATGAAAATTGTTAAAAAATTCAAAAACACTTTCTCTATAGTCCCTATGATGGGTTGGCTATTGGGCGTTCTTACCGCTGTATTGATCGAATATTTCTGGGGATATGATCATATTTCTTACCATTTGGGATTGCCTAAAATACCCGTTTTGTTTGGTGCCCTACTCATTTTAAAAAGCCCCATCATGATCCCCGGAGTCATTGGATATGATCTGATAGTCTATATTGTCCCCATCCTTGTAATTGCCAGATTCACTACTTTTTTCACTAATCCGTTAGCCTTGTCCTGCGAAAAAATTCCATTATGGATATCTGCACTTATCCACCTGATCTTTTTTTATGGCATTCTTCATCTATGGGCCGGTATTAATGATTACAGAGTTCTCATCGTTAAATTAACCATGATTTCTATTATCTTGACCATAAGCATTAATGTTATTAATGGTTATCAAGGAGAATTTTCCTGCTCCCACCCCGGATTTATGGCGGTTGGAGCATATATCTCTTCGGTCTTAACCCTTTATTTTTTTGTGAACGATAAAATCTTTGGCACCGCTGTTTTATCACCTGAACTGGGACCCTGGTTATTCCCTCTTGCCCTTATTGCAGGAGGAATAGCTGCCGCATTAAGCTCTCTTGTGGTTGCCATCCCATCTTTTAAGACCCGGGGGGATTATCTGGCCATTATCTCACTTGCATTTATGTTTATTGTTAAAAGTGCCATCGAAAATCTTGACGTCATCGGAGGGGCCAGAGGCATGGGAGGCCAACCTGATTATGCGCCACTGCCTGTCATCTTCATCTGGACAATGTTGTGCATATGGATTGTTCATAATTTTGTATCATCCATCATGGGAAAAGCGTTAAACGCCGTACGAGATGATGAAGCCGCTTCAGAGTCTATGACAGTGAAAACCCGTAAAACAAAAATGACTGCTTTTACATTTGGTGCATTCTGGGCAGGTATTGCAGGAGGACTGTTTGCTCACGTAATTACATATATCAATCCTGGCATGTTCAGCATCAATCGACTGGCAGAGATTCTTGCCATGGTTTATTTTGGTGGACTCAATTCAATTATTGGTTCTATTGTGGGAGCTGTAAGTATCAATATTTTAGGAGAGGCCTTAAGGCCGCTTGAACTCTTTAAATGGATTATAATTCCTCTTATTTTAATTTTTGTTATGATTTTCAGACCCTATGGTTTGATTTCATTCAAAGAAATCAATGCGAAAAAACTGTTACAATCCAAACACAAAAAAGAATTGGGAGCTTAATCATGCCGGCAGCTTTGCTTAATGTAGAAAATATGACCCATTATTTTGGTGGTCTGCGTGCGGTTTACAACTATAATCTCAACATAGGCCCCCAACAGATCACCGGTTTAATTGGCCCCAATGGCGCAGGAAAGACCACGATCTTTAACCTGATTACCGGCGTATACACCCCCACTGAGGGGTCTATCCATCTTGATAACAAAAACATCAAAGGTCTTGAAACCAATGAAATTGCATCCAAAGGCCTTGGCAGAACATTTCAAAATATCGCCCTGTGGCGGCATATGAACGTTTTGGACCACATCAAAATGGCCCATTATTCCCAGTTATCTTATGGCCTGATTGGTGCCTTTTTTAACACCAGAAAATGTCGTGAACAGGAAACCCAGATCGAAGAAAATTCTTATCAACTTTTGGAATTATTTGATATTAAACAACACGCTGACCAACTGGTGACCAACCTGCCCTATGGTGCCCAACGAAGAGTAGAAATGGCCAGAGCCATGGCCACAAATCCTAAAATATTATTCTTAGATGAACCCACGGCAGGTATGACTCCAGACGAATTGGTTCAGATGATTAAAATTATTCGCCAAGTGCATGAAAAGTTCAAAGTGGCCATTTTTCTGATTGAACACCGAATGAAATTTGTAATGGAATTATGCCAGCAAATCCAAACCCTGGTATTTGGAGAAATCATTGCACAAGGCCCTCCTGAACAGATTCAAAACAACCCCAAAGTTATTGAAGCCTATCTTGGAAAGGAGGATCTGACCTGATGCAGCTTACCGTTAAAAATCTACATGTTTCCTATGGTAATATAAAGGCACTTCATGGGATTGATTTTTCCATCGAGGCCGGTGAAATTCTAACCATTATTGGAGCCAATGGTGCTGGGAAAAGCACCACATTGCGAGCAATTTCACGAATGGTCCCTGCCCTGCCAGGATCAATACTTGAATTTGAGGGTGAAAATATCCTTAAATATTCCACCGATAAAGTAGTTTCAAAATTGGGAATTTCCCATGTCCCTGAGGGGCGAAGAATTTTTGGGAATTTAACCGTTACTGAGAATCTGATTCTTGCTTGCTTTGCCAGAAAAGACTCAAAAAAAATAGCCAAAGATAAAAAATGGGTGTTTGATTTATTTCCAAGACTTGAAGAAAGAAAAGATCAGCTGGCCGGGACATTGTCTGGTGGTGAGCAACAAATGCTGGCTGTTGGAAGAGGCTACATGAGTGGCCGAAAAATAATGTTGTTAGATGAACCCTCCATGGGGCTTGCTCCACTGCTTATGTTGGAAATGTTTGATGCTTTAACAGAGATAAATAAAATAGGAACCACCATTTTACTGGTAGAACAAAATGCTCGTTTGGCCCTTAAATTTGCCCAAAGAGGATATGTCATTGAAAATGGTTCTTTTGTTTTAGAAGGACCTGCTGATGAACTACTAAATAATCCAGATGTGAAAAAAGCTTACCTGGGAGCCTGACACTTAAAATCCCAAAAAACAAATCATACCCTTAACCATGAATTGGGGTTCCTATCGCTTTCAATGCCACTTCACCCATAATTTCTGCCAAAGTTGGATGTGCATGAATGGTGTGTGCAATATCTTGAACCGTTAACTTATTTTGAATAGCTAATGTTGCCTGGGCAATCAGATCTGATGCATGGGGCCCTATAATATGAACGCCTATTATTTTATGGGATGTCGTTTCCACAAGTATCTTGGCCATACCTGAAATTTCACCAATGGCATGGGCTTTACCAATGTTCCGAAAGTTCACTGAAAAAGCTTGAAATTGAATCTTTGTTTCTTCCGCCTGTGCCTGGCTTAATCCAACACTTCCTATTTCCGGCATGGTAAACACAACATTGGGAACGGTTCGATAATCCATCGAAGCTTGATTACCCATCGCATTTTGCGCTGCCACCATTCCTTCATGGGAGGCCACATGGGCCAGCATCATTTTTTGAGGACCAAGGATATCTCCTATGGCATAGACTCCTTTTACAGAGGTTTCCATTTTTTCATTTACATCAATCCACCCGTTTTTAGTACATGCAAGCCCGATATTCTCCAGGCCCAGATCTTTTAAAACAGGCGTCCTACCGATACAAACAGCTAATTTTTCTGATTCTAAAGTTGAGTTTTTTAATTTCTTAGGATTTTTATTATCAGTAAAGGGGCTAAGATCCAAATGAGAACGAACCCCCTGACCGATGATCTCAGAAGATTTCACAATGGTATCACAAACCACCTTGATTTTTTGTTTTTTCATCTCTCTGAGTAATAATTTAGAACACTCCTCATCCATTGAAGGTAAAGGTAAAAGCCGGGACATACCTTCTATAATTGTGACTTTTGCACCTAAAGCTGACAAAATACAGGCAAATTCACACCCAATCACACCGCCACCGACAATAACAATGGATTCAGGTATTTTGTCTAAAGACAGCAAATCATTTGAAGATAAAATATTCTGATGGTCAAAAGGCAAAGTTTCCACTTCTAAGGGTTGAGTACCTGTGGCAATGATCAGCTTATCATATGCATATTCTTTGATATTTCCATCCGTTAAAATGACCTGGACAACGTGTGAAGATTTTACAGACGCTGTGCCTTTAACAATATGAATACCATTGCCTGTCAATAATGATTCAATGGCTTTTTTCTGGTTTTCAATGATCGTTTTTTTTCTGTTATTCACAGCATTCAAATCAAGATCAATCGTGCCTTTAATATGAATACCATAGAGATCTGCTTTTAAAATTTTCAAATACTTATCTGCACTATCTTTCATTATCTTAGAAGGAATACATCCCCAGTTTAAACACGTTCCACCAAGGTTCTCTTTTTCTATCAAGGTGACATCCGCACCCAGAGTTGCAGCATGAAGTGCACAAACATATCCGCCAGGTCCGCCACCAATGATCATTATTTTTTTACCCATATCTTCTCCTGTCACATGACGACCCATATATGATTATTTTCGAATGAATTTAGAATTCCTTAATTTTAATAAATAAAATTTACTTTTACACAAATTTGAATAAATTATATTTGACAATACCATTGCTGTACGTTATTTTTCAATAGTATTCTAACTCAAATAATTATTTCATATTATCATAACCAGCGAAGAGGGAAAACATGAAGATTGATGCCACCAACATCGAGATCATCCGGGAATTAAAAGAAGGCAAAAAATCCTTTAAAAAAATAGCTGACAAACTTTTTATAACTGAAAATACGGTTAGATCCAGAGTCAATAAACTACAGGATGAAGGTATCCTTGAAATATGCGGTCTTGTAGACCCTGCAATGCTACCGGACCATAAAGTCGTTATTATCGGCATTAAACTTTCTGAAATGAACCTGGTACAAAAAGGTGAGGAAATCAGTGAGCTCAAAGGAGTTATCTCGGTCAGTGTCGTCACGGGGAGGTTTGATCTTATCGTTCTGGTCCTGTTTAAAAAAGGATTTGGGTTATTAGAATTTTATACAGAAGAGATATCAAAGGTTCAAGGTGTTAGATCCGTTGAAACATTTGTTGTCTATAAATCCTATAATTTAAAGGTCACCTATATTTTTTAAACTTTAAAAAAG
>JAWSVH010000191.1:0-518 GCA_033852015.1 Desulfobacula sp. | reverse complement strand
CTGATCAACTATGAAACGGCTGGCTCGTTCCATGATTACAGCTGTCCAGCCTTTGGATTTTGCAGCATCTGTTCGGTTTCCAACGATAGTGTAAAGTTCGTCGCCCTCAAATGTAAGGGACACAAATTCATGACAAAATGCATAAAGCATTAGTGTCTCTTTCAGGCATGCAAATCGTGTTTCCCATTCAGAAATGGTGTTTTTGTGGGAATTTAAGATACGCCCAGTTGCTCGTAGACCAAGGCCTTCTGATCTTAGTTTTAAAGCGGATGCAACTTTGCTGATTGGTGTTTTGATATTTTCCATGACCGTTTTTTTGGTCTCAGAGAACCGGGCTTTGCATGTTTTGCAAACAAGCAATCGCCGATCACCATTGTGAACAGTGTTGTAAAGGGCCAACATACCTGTATCTACTGAACCGCATTCGGGGCATTTATGTACATTTTGAGAGTCCATGGCGCTAAATAAGCACAGATTATGTCAAACATAAAGGTACAGTTTAAATTATTGGAGCCCAG
>JAWSVH010000033.1:0-4719 GCA_033852015.1 Desulfobacula sp. | reverse complement strand
TTCTTGATCAGAGTCTTCTTCTGATTCCTTTTTCTGCTGGATCAACTCTTCTTCAAGAACCTTTTTTGCCTCTTCAATCATTTCCCCAGCCTTAGATTCCTCTATATCCGAGATAGAAACAATATCCTCGATCTCAGCTTCCGATATATCCAGAACAGAAGAATACCCACCCTTAAAAAGGGTTTCAGCCATGGAAAGCCCGACACTACTGATACGCATTAAACTGTCGTATCCCTCTTTAAGCTCCCTGCTGTAGTCTTCTTCACTGGTAACTTCCAAATGCCAACCAGTGATTTCACAAGCCAAAGAGACATTCTGGCCACCTTTACCAATGGCAATGGAAAGATATTCATTATTGACAATAACTTCCATGGATTGATTATCTTCATCTATGATCACCCGGGATATTTCAGCAGGAGATAATGCATTGCAAACAAATCTTGCAACATCAGGATTCCACTGGACAATATCAATTTTTTCTCCGCGCAGTTCCTGAACAATATTTTGAACCCGGTTACCCTTCATACCAACACACGCACCAACTGGATCCACATCTGAATCCATAGAGGACACCGCGACTTTTGCTCTGATGCCAGGAACCCTGGCAGCACCGCGTAATGTTACAATCCCTTCTGCAACTTCAGGGACCTCGGTTTTAAACAATTCAATCAAAAACTCCGGATGGGTTCGGGACAAAAGGATCTGGGCGCCTTTGGATTCTTCCAACACATCCAAAATATACGCTCGAATTCTATCTCCACGTTTATAATTTTCTCTGGGCATCTGATCTCTGGGCCTCAATACTGCTTCGGCCTGTCCAAGATTGACAATCAGACTACCTCTGTCAAAACGCTGCACAATACCATTTATAATCTTACCCTTTTTATGAATAAAATTTTCATAAACAGCATTTCTTTCAGCTTCTCTCATTTTCTGAATAATCACCTGCTTTGCAGACTGAGCTGCAATACGACCAAACTCTTCGGTATCTATTCTAATACCAAGGCTGTCTCCGATTTCACACTCAGGATCATACTCATACCCTTCTTCAATAGTCAGCTCACTATCAGAGTATTCAACTTCTTCTACCACTTCTTTAAAATGGAAAACTTCAACATCACCACTTTTTTCATCATAATGGACTTCAATATCAGCCCGGGGTCCAATATTTTTCCTGGCCGCTGAAATAATGGCCTCTTTAAGGGTGTTAATAAGAACCTCTGGTTCAATCCCTTTTTCACGGCTTACCTGATCAATAACCCTTTTAATATCTGTGATAAACATTGTTAAGCGTTCTCCATATTACTGACCTGCCAGCATTGCTCTGTTAATCAAAAGATCTTTTATTTCAATAAGTTTTCCATCCACAGCAATCACAACAGAATCATCATTAATTTTCTCAAGAACCCCAGTAAACTTTTTCTTGCCTTCAACCAACTGACTTGTCTCTATTTTAACTTTTTCACCGCAAAACCTGTGAAAATCTTCTTTTTTATTCAAAGGCCTTTTTGGACCCGGTGAAGAAACTTCCAACCGGTAACGTCCTATATTGGCAATATGCACATCGATCAAATCACCTAACTGTCGACTGATATACACACAATCTTCCATTGTTATACCGCCGGGCTTATCCAGATACAAACGGACAAGATCATCTTTATCTCCGTTAATATACTCGACATGAACCAACTCAAAATTTTCAGCCTGGCACAATGGTTGAGCAATGTTCTTTATTTTATCAACCCACATAAATAATTTCTTTTTACCCTCGGGACTGCATAACAGTCCTCATTTTTTAAAAACCCTCAAATACAAAAACGGGCAGATGCCCGTTCCTAATTACAACATGAACTAAATCCTTACCACAATTTTCAAATGGTTCAGATCATATCTTAACTCCAATCAATGGAACCTATCTGCCACCTCACCTTACTACTTAAAGATGGAGCGGGCAACGAGACTCGAACTCGCGACATCAAGCTTGGGAAGCTTGCACTCTACCAGCTGAGTTATGCCCGCATCAGCGGACCAATATACCAACCACCTTTTGTTTTGTCAACACCACTTTAAGCATGCAAACATCAATCTGGCAAATCCGCATCAAACTGATCAAGAATGGTCTTAGAAATATTCGTATGAAGTTTTTTAATATTTTTCTCTTTAAGGGTTTTATTTTCCGCTCGATATACGACCCTAAAAGAAAGGGATTTTTTACCCTCGGCCAAAGGCTTGCCTTCAAACGCATCAAAAAGGAATACAGATTCAATCAATGCCTGTTTTCTGGAAATAGTATCAATCTTTTCCAGCACCGCCCCCACCGCAACTGCCTTATCCACAATAATCGTGATATCACGTGAAATTGAGGGAAACTTGGGTAATAATTTTGCAGTAATCCCATCCGGAAGCAAATCCAGTATGACGGTTAAACTAAAATCAAAAATAAAAGCATCTGCTTTTAATCCATAATTTTTCAATACTTTTTGATCAATTTTACCCAGGGTGCCTATTATCGCATCACCCGATCTAACTTGAGCCGCAAAGCCTGCTTCAAAATAAGGGAACAAATTGGTATCACATTTCTCAAAACTGATATTAGAAAGCATCAATGCACCAAAAAGTCCTTCCACAACACCTTTTAAATCAAAAAAATCAAATGGGGTCTTTTTGGCATACCAAGACTGATCAAAACGATCTCCTGTCATCAATCCCGAGATTGATTCATTCTCTTCTGGCAATGAACCTTTTTGAGTCGCATAAAAAACCTTTCCGATCTCAAAAAGTTTTACCGTATTGGTCTGTTGAGATACATTTTTCTTCATGGTTTCTAAAAGACCTGGCACCAGTGAACTTCTCAGGACGGACATCTGATCTGAAATCGGGTTCAAAATAGTTTCAACCCGCCGTCTTTTATCAGATTCGCTCAAATTCAATCGGTTACAAGATTCTTCATGGACAAAATTATAATTAATGGCTTCAAAAAAAGAAAACCCGGTCATTGTCTGGCGGATTTTTTCTCTTAAAGATATTTTAGGATCCAATAACTTGCCCCTAGCCGGAACCTGGGGATAGCTGGTTTTGATATTATTATAACCCCATAATCTGGCCACTTCTTCTGAAAGATCTTCAGGCCGGGCCACATCCACTCTAAAAGAAGGGACACCGACTTTAAGTCGACACTCTTGGGGTTTTTGAACATCGAAAGCCACAGATTCGAGAATCTGTTTAATCTCATCTGCATCCAGACGAGTTCCTAAACGCGTATTTAATGCCTCTGTATTCAAATCAATTTGGACAGGAACCGACTTTTGAGGATGTTCATCAATTACATCTTTGGCAATTTTTGCATCACACACCTGTGCCATAAGCGAAAGCGCTCGATTTAAAGCATTCAAAGTTCCTTCGGGGTCAATCCCCCGTTCAAATCTATGGGAAGCATCCGAAGCAATACCCGTTTTTTTTGCAGTTTTTCTAATCGAAACCGGATTAAAATATGCACTTTCCACCAACACTCGGGTGGTTTTATCTGAAATTTCAGAATTTTCACCGCCCATAACTCCGGCAATGGCGACGGGTCTTTTACCATCACAAATCATGAGCATATCGGACTCAAGATTGTGGGCTTTACCATCCAGGGTCGTAAATTTTTTGTCCGTTCCAGCACTTCGAACAATAATTTTCTTATCGGCAAGCTCATCATAATCAAAGGCATGCAAAGGCTGGCCTGTCTCCATCATGACAAAATTGGTAACATCCACTACATTATTTATAGGCGCAAGACCAACAGATTCGAGTTTTTCCTGGAGCCAGAAAGGAGAAGGACCAATTTTGACATCAAATAATAACCCGGCGCAATAACGGGGACAAAGATCAGGATCCAATATTTCAAGGGTTGCATGATCATGGATGGATTCATCACAAAGATTCTCTTTGGGCAATGAATAATCCGGTAATTTTATTTTTTGTACAGGTTTTGTAAATGCTGCAACTTCACGGGCAACACCGATCATACTCAAACAATCCGGTCGGTTTGGAGTCAGATCTATTTCAAAAACCGTGTCAGATAATTGAAGTGCATCTTCAAGCGGCATCCCGGCATCAAAGTCTCCACTAAGATCCATAATACCTGAAGCATCTGAGTTTAAACGCAACTCAGAAGCACCACACAGCATTCCGTGGGATTTCTCACCTCGAAGTTTGCCTTTTTTAATCTTAAAATCTCCTGGAAGCACGGCACCAGGAAGTGCACAAGCGACAAACATACCCTCTCGAACATTCGGGGCACCACAAACAATTTGAATGGGTTCTTCTTTGCCGGCATTTACCTGACAAATAGATAATTTGTCTGCATTGGGATGTTTTTTAACTTCATCCACCTGGGCAACCACAACGTTATCCAAATAATCAAAGCGCTGTTCAACCGCATCAACTTCAAGCCCTGCCATGGTCAGTTTTTCTGAAATCACCGAAGGTTCTAAATCCACAGGAACGTACTCTTTTAACCAACTTAAACTGACTTTCATTTTTAAAACTGTCCCAGAAAACGAACATCGTTTTCAAAAAATTTTCTTATGTCATCAATGCCATATTTAAGCATGGCAAGACGTTCAATGCCCATACCAAAAGCAAATCCGGTATATTTATCCGTATCATATCCCACGTTTTCAAACACTGCAGGATGAACCATTCCAGAGCCCAACACTTCTAACCATCCGGTTTTGG
>JAWSVH010000190.1:0-7924 GCA_033852015.1 Desulfobacula sp. | reverse complement strand
TCAAACCCTATGAGGCAGGTAAGCCTTTAAAAGAATTCCAGCGAGAATATAACATAGATCATGTGGTTAAGCTGGCATCCAATGAAAATGCCTTGGGGTTTTCACCAAAGGTTCAGGCGGCAGTAGCTCAAAACCTTTCTCAGATGAATCGCTACCCAGAACCGGTTGCCCATGAGTTGTGCCAAAAGTTATCTAAAAAATTTAACGTCTCTGAAGATAATATTGTAATTGGCAATGGATCAGATGATATTATTGCGCTTTTTGCCCACGGATATCTGAATCCGGGAGATGAAGCCTTGATGCCGTTACCCTCTTTTTTGATGTATGAAATCAGTGTTAAGACTGCTAAGGGCACTCCAGTAATGGTGCCGTTAGTGGATTTTAGTACAAATCTTGACGGCCTTATTGAAAAGATAACACCAAAAACAAAAATGATATTTATTACCAACCCATTTAATCCTACCGGTGCCACCATTACGAAAGATGCGTTTAAAAATTTTTCAAAACAAGTACCGGATGATGTGTTGATTATCGTGGATGAGGCCTACATCGAATTTGTCCGGGACGATATCGTGTTTAATTCATTGGCCATTCCATTGCAAGACCCTCGTGTGGTGACGTTAAGAACGTTTTCTAAAGCCTATGGACTTGCTGGATTCAGAGTGGGTTACGGCATTATGGATGGGCAGATCGCTCAAGTTTTGAACCGGATTCGCCAGCCATTTAATGTTAACGGTCTTGCTCAAGTGGCAGCAACCGCAGCTATTGATGATGATGTTTTTTTACAAAAAAGCATCGATACCACACATGTTGGGCTTGATTATTTGTTTACAGAACTTGCAGCCATGGGTATAGTCTGCCTTCCAACCCAGGCTAATTTTTTAATGTTGAATGTTAAAACCGATGCTAGCCAAGTTTTTGAAGATATGTTGCATTATGGGGTGATTGTTCGCTCTATGAAATCCTATGGCTTTGATACTTTTTTAAGGGTTAATACCGGGACAATGGAAGAAAATATCGCTTTTATTAATGCTTTGAAACAGGTACTGAAAAAATAAGGATACGTTTGTGGAAAATCAGATGGTTCAGCGAATTATAACGATTGATGGCCCAGCCGGTGCCGGGAAAAGTACGGTTGCAAAACGCCTGGCACAGGAGTTGGGATGTGTGTATGTAGATACCGGTGCTTTATACAGAGGAGCAGCTTACGAAATTAACCAGCAAAAAATTGATTGGGAAAATGATACGATTTTGGGCGCTTTTTTAAAACAGCTTGATTTGAATTTTGTATTGGATAAAAAATATCTTACGCTGACTTCAAATGGAATTGATATTTCCCAATTTATTCGTACGCCCCAGATTACAATGCTTGCATCATCTTCGTCTGCAAAGCCACAGGTTCGTGCCGCGCTTTTAGATATTCAAAAAAATATCGCCAAAAATAGTGATGCCGTGTTTGAAGGTCGGGATATGGGAACGGTGGTATTTCCAAATGCGCCATACAAATTTTTTTTGTTTGCAGATTTAAGTGTTCGTGCAAAAAGACGATATGATGAACTACCCGATGAAAAAAAAGATATTAAGCACGTTCAACAGCAAATGGCAACAAGGGATGATAATGATGCCCAGAGGGAGTCTGCACCTCTTAAGGCTGCAGACGATGCCGTTAAGATTGATTCATCTTTGTTAACGATCGATCAGGTCGTTGATAAAATGATCAAAATAATAAAAAAGGCTTAAAACCCGTAATATTTATTGATTTATTTAGTTGTGTTTGGTATAAAGGCAAATTGTACTTCTCTATTTACCTGTGTATGCGCTACAAATGAAGAAGTCCAAAATACGATTAAGGGGAATAATATTAATGAACAACAAATCTGAAGAAATCGAAAATCAAAAAATGACAACTGAAACCTTAGAGAAAGAAGAGACTACTGCGCCTGAAGAAATTGAAACTACGGGTGAAGAGACTACTGTGCCTGAAATTGAAATTACAGGTGAAGAGACAATGGAAGAGCTTTTGGACATCTACGAGTCCAGCCTTAAGAAATTTGAAGAGGGCCAGGTCGTTACTGGAACTGTAATCTCCGTTGGCAGGAACATGGTTCTTGTTGATGTCGGATACAAATCTGAAGGTCAAATCTCTATTCGGGAATTTATTGATGAAGAGGGCGCTATCAGTGTCAACGTCGGAGATGAATTCGAAGTCATGATTGAAGTTTGGGATGAGGAAGAAGAAACCGTTCTTTTGTCTCATGAAAAAGCCAAAAAAGTCAAAGTATGGGATGCTATTAAAGAAATTTATGATGCAGACGGGACCATTGAAGGCGTTATCACCAGTCGTGTTAAAGGTGGTTTCTCCGTTGATATCGGACTGCTTGGATTCCTTCCCGGTTCACAAGCTGATCTTAGACCCATCCGTAATATGGATGAAATGGTCAACAAAACCTATACATTTAAGATTCTTAAATATAACAAGAAAAGAAATAATATCGTTCTTTCAAGACGTGTTCTTCTTGAAACAGAACGGGATGCACTTAGAAGCACTACGCTTGAAGCCATTGCAGAAGGCAGCGTCATGGAAGGTATCGTTAAAAACATCACTGAATACGGTGTGTTTGTTGACCTTGGCGGTGTAGATGGTCTTTTACATATCACTGATATCTCCTGGGGCCGTGTTAAACACCCTTCCGAATTATTTTCTGTCGGAGATAAAATCAACGTTAAAATTCTATCCTTTGATATTGAGAAGGAAAGAGTATCGTTGGGTATGAAACAATTGACTCCTGATCCTTGGACGACAGCTGTTGACAAATTTCCAGTAGACTCTAAAATTATCGGGAAAGTTGTCAGCCTGACAGATTATGGTGCATTTATAGAATTGGAAGAAGGCGTTGAAGGTTTGATTCATGTATCTGAAATGTCTTGGACCCGAAAGATTCGTCACCCATCCCAGATGGTAACTGTTGGTGAAGAGATTGAAGCAGTTGTTCTTGATCTCAAACCGGAAAACAGAAGAATTTCTCTGGGTATTAAACAGACAGTAGACAATCCCTGGGAAGTTATTTCGCAGAAATATCCTGTGGGAACGATCATTGAAGGAAAAATTAAGAATATTACAGAATTTGGCCTGTTCATCGGAATCGATGATGACATTGACGGTCTTGTTCATATTTCTGATATTTCCTGGACAAAACGCATTAAACATCCGTCTGAAGTTTACAAGAAAAACGATACTATCCAGGCAGTTGTCCTTGATATCGACAAATCAAACGAGCGTTTTTCTTTAGGTATCAAACAGACCCAGGCAGATCCATGGGAATCTGTTGCTCAGCGATATGAAGTGGGCAAAGAAATTTCCGGTGTTATCACCAACCTGACGGACTTTGGTGTGTTTGTTGAACTCGAAGAAGGCATCGAGGGTCTTGTTCATGTTTCTGAAATTAGCAAAGAGAATGTAAAAAGTCCAAAAGAACATTATCAGATTAGTGAAACTATTACTGCAAAAGTAATGAATATTAATTCTGATGAGAGACGTATCGGACTTTCCATTAAACGTCTTGTCGAAGAAGATGATGATAAGTATCTTGAAGATTTTGCTAAAAACATGAAACCTGCAACCTCATCTTTTGGTGAGATCCTGAGAAATAATATTCAGGAGCAAATCGAAGCGAATAAGGTTCAAGAACCAGAAGTTGCAGCAGAACCTGAAGTTGCAGCGGAACCTGAAGTTGCAGCAGAACCTGAAGTTGCAGCAGAACCAGAAGTTGCAGCAGAGCCAGAAGTTGCAGCAGAACCTGAAGTTGCAGCGGAACCAGAAGTTGCAGCAGAACCAGAAGTTGCAGCAGAGCCAGAAGTTGCAGCAGAACCTGAAGTTGCAGCAGAACCTGAAGTTGCAGCGGAACCTGAAGTTGCAGCAGAACCAGAAGTTGCAGCGGAACCTGAAGTTGCAGCAGAACCAGAAGTTGCAGAGGACTCAAAAGACGAAGAAGTTAAAGAATAAATTAGATTGCTTTCAGCTTTCTAAGTATTAAATAAAGTAAAAGGGCTGGGCCACCATATGGGTGAACCAGCCCTTTTTGTTTATACATAAACTCATAAATTTTAGGATAATGATATGTTTGCCAGAAGACATCCAATTTTGTTTTTTTTAACAATGATATCGTCGTGTTTTACCATAATTATTGTTGGGTTTATGTTGCTTGCACTGGCAGGCACAAAAATTATGGGGTCTCAATATTCACAAAATTATTCTTCACTCCAGGGTAATGTGGGAGTTATTGAAATTAATGGTGTGATTTTATCTTCTAAAAAAATTATTCAGGATATTAAAACATTTAATAAGGATGATTCGATTAAAGCGATTGTTTTGCGTATTGATTCACCAGGAGGTGGTATTGGGCCATCCCAAGAAATTTTTCGTGAAATTAATAGAATTAAAGTAAAAAAACAAATCATTACTTCCATGGGCTCGGTTGCGGCATCCGGCGGATATTATATTGCTGCTGCCACCAATAAGATTGTGGCAAATCCAGGGACGATTACCGGCAGTATCGGGGTTATTATGGAGTATGCAAATATTATGGATATTGCTAAAAAGATTGGCATTTCTCCGGTTGTTATTAAAAGTGGTGAATTTAAAGATATGGGGTCACCGCTAAGGGAATTAAAAGAATCCGAGAAAAAAATTTTTCAATCATTGGTCGATGAATTGCACATGCAATTTGTTACAGATGTTGCCATCGCAAGAAAAATTGCAGTTCATACCATGGCCTCTTATGCAGACGGCAGGGTCTATACCGGTCAAAAGGCGTTGAAATTAAAACTAATTGATCGTTTGGGGAATTTGGATGATGCACTTCAATGGGCAGGTCAACTTGCAAATATTAAAGGTGAGATTATCCCGGTATATCCCAAAGAAGATAAAATGACTTTTATCAAAAGACTGGCCGATACTTTATTCGAAGATATTAACATCTCCGGCACCGTAACGGATAATCTCAGGTATATCATCAATTAAGGAAACAACACTGGAGGGCTTACCTGCAACAGGTCCGCCGTCTATCACCGCATCAATATTTTTACCAAAATGATCGTGGAGAAGTGAAGGGTCTTCAAATATATCTCCACTGGGATGAGTTGCACTGGTAGAAAGGATTGGATTGCCTAATTGGGTCACTAAGGCTAACGCGATATTATTATCGGGTACTCGAATACCAGCGGTTCTTCTTTTTGTCAGCATGATCTTGGGTACCAGCTTTGAACCGGATAAGATAAAAGTATATTGGCCGGGTAGTAATCTTTTCATGTTGCGATATGCAAAATTGGATACTTTTGCATATTTGGAAATATCTTTCAGATCTGGACAGATAAAACTGAACGGTTTGTTTTTATCTCTTTGTTTAATGGCATATATTTTTTCAATAGCTTTTTTATTCATGATATCACACCCGATCCCGTAATACGTATCCGTTGGATAGGCAATGATCCCACCTTTTTTAATCAGCTCTATTGCTATGCTAATTTGGCGGTCTTGCGGGTTGTCCGGGTTGATTTTCAGCAGCATGACTTGTCTAATATCCTGTTTATTGTCTAATAAAAAAGCAATTTATTTAAATTATTCGAAAAACAACGTATTAATAATTACAGGTCATGTCAATCTATTCATAGATTTTTTAGGCGATTAGAGAACATAAAAGGTTAATTTTTTTTGGCAATGATATGCTGGTATCGGCCAAGATCACGAAACGGCATCTGTCGAGAGAATTTTAATTCTAATTTCAACAAAGTTTCAGGATGCTTATCTTTGTCCGTTAAGTCTAAGATATAATCATGAAATACGCGCATACCACTATGGCATAGGACCTTCGTTTTGTATATTTCTAACCAGGACAATACGTGTTCGGGCAATAGTGGGTGTGCTGGCGTCAGGCTGCCTGGCCATCCTTTATAATCTTCTTTTATAATCTTTTTATAATTTACACGAAGCATGTTTTTAAAAATCATACCGTTGAGATTGTAAAAAGTTAAAGACAAAAGACCATTGGGTTTCAGGAATGTTAATAAATGTGAAATAATTTTTTCTGGGTCTTGAACCCACTCTAAAACTGCGTGGCACAGTACAAGGTCATATTTTTGATGGTGGCTGCTGTCCATTTTCTGAATGGAATTGTGTAAGATTTTTACATTTGCGCTAATGTTTTTTTCTTTACAGTCAAGTATGGCTTTTTCAAGCATTTTTTGGGAGATATCACATAGGACAATTTTATGGCCTAACTGTGCCAGCTGTAGGGAAAAAGGACCATAACCACCACCGGCATCCAAGATATTTAAAGGCGCTTTTTTAGCAGGATTAAGCGCTTTTTTACAAAATTGGCTCAGGTCTTGTTTTAGTACCGCTAAGCGAATATCACCCTTTAAACCACCGTATACTTTTCGTTTGAATTTATGGGCCAGGTCATCAAAGTTTCGATCAATTGAATTTTCAGTGTTCATGGGGTCTCTTTTAAACATTTTTTTACTAAAACACAATGATGAATCCACATGCTAACCTGGCTTTTGAATTCCCTTCTTATTTTTGAGCTTCAGTGATAAAAAGCGCCTTGATTTTTTCAATTCGTTTTCGATTGACGCCAAGGTCAGAATATCCCAAACGAGATGCAGAACGAACGTGAATCAAAGGTTCTGTTTCAGGAAAATAAAATTCAACATCATCCACAAATCCCATTATTTTTGTTTTAAACTCAGCATAAAGGTATTCGGGTGTTTCTTGAACGATGAGGATTCGTTCTTGAGTCGAAATGGCTTTTTTTAATGCTTTAATTGCCGCAGATTTTTCGATGGTGTACGGGATTGGTTCAATAAGATGATCAGGATCATCAGCCTGGCTTGAAACGCAATTGGGCTTATCAGGGCAGCCAGCCAATTTGCCATCTTTAATACCAAGGGTTGAAGGACGGGTTCCGGAACAACTGATAATAAAAAACATGCTTAATATCACTCCTGTTCTCATGATTGTTTTTTTCACTGGGCATCTCCTTTTAATTTTTGATCTTATCTTTATTTTTCAATGTTGATTAAGAGTATCAGCAAAGGGTTAAGAAAATATGTCGGCAAATGTAAAAAAATATTATAGTTTAAACCATTTTTGAAACAATATATCCAATAAATAATCTTGCTAAAAATTGATATATTTGGTAATTGAACGTGTTTATATACTTATTTGTATTTCAAATACGGCTGTTGGTTTAAAACCTTTAAAATTTTTAGCTGGATAGTATTAATAAACAATTTTTTTTCCGTCCTGGAGGCTACCTTATGTTCAATATATTAACCGAAGAAGGACTATCTTTTGATGATGTCCTGTTAGTACCTGACTATTCAGCTATTTTGCCTGATGAAGTCCAAACTTGCACACACTTGACTCAGAAGCTTGCGTTAAATATCCCAATTGTCAGTGCAGCCATGGACACGGTAACTGAAGCGCTAACTGCAATCAGTATGGCCAGGGCAGGGGGATTGGGATTTATTCACAGGAATCTGAGTATTGAGGAACAATCCATTGAGGTGGATCGGGTAAAAAAATCTGAAAGTGGTATGATTGTAGATCCCATTACCATTCATCCGGATGTCACCATTTCTGAAGTGTTAAAAATTATGGCAAAGTACAGGATCTCCGGTATTCCGGTTACCGAAGGTGATAAACTTGTGGGGATTGTAACCAACCGGGACTTAAGATTTGAAACTCAGTTGGAAAAACCGGCAAGAAAAGTTATGACCAGTGAAAATCTTATAACAGTTCCAGAAAAATGTACTTTGGAACAATCAAAAATCATGCTTCATAAACACAGGATAGAAAAACTTTTAGTGGTGGATGGCTCTGGTAAACTGAAAGGGTTGATCACTATAAAAGATATAGAGAAAA
>JAWSVH010000032.1:0-3125 GCA_033852015.1 Desulfobacula sp. | reverse complement strand
CTGATCAAGAAGAAGAAAAAGATAACGACACTCAAGATGAAGAGAATGATACTCAAAGTGAAGAGTAACATCAGGATATAGACAATAGCGGGTAGCAGTCGGAAAAAGAATATAAAAAGATAGAGAATTATTTTGGGGGAACCAATGGTGAAGGTCAGAGTATATGAGTTAGCTAAAGATCTGAACATGACGAATAGAGCACTTCTTAATAAAATGAAAGAATTGAAAATTGAAGTTAAAAGCCATATGAGTTCTCTGGAAGGTAATGATATTACTGCTATTCGAAGAAGCATTTTGGGTAAAAAGAAACGTAAGGCTGATGTGAAGGTTAAACCTTCTGTCATTCGAAGGCGTAAGTCAACAGATGCAGAGGATGATCTTTTACCAGATGAGCCGGATGCGGATGAAGAAGAAAAAATTGAAAAGCCTGCAGTGATAAAAAGAAAGAAAGCTGCTGTTCAAAAAGAAGAAGTTCCTTTGGTTGATGAAGAAAAAATCAAAGCAGAGGAAAAATATGAAGAGGATGTGGTTGTTGAACCTGCAGAGGATGTCGTTGAACCTGCAGAGGATAAGCCAGCAGCAGCAAAGAAATTAAAGGCTAAAAAGAGCGCGGCTGCAAAAATTATAAAACCCGTTGAGGTGGAAGTTGAGGAAGAAGAAGTTATCCCTGAGCCTGAGGTTGTTAAAGAAGAAGCACCTGTTAAAGAAAAAATAGAAAAAATAAAAGAGATAAAAGAAAAAGTTCAGACCGATTCAGAATCAACATTGGAAAAGAAAGAAGAAACAGAGTCTGCAAAAGAAGCGGTTAAAGAATCTGCAAAAGAATCGGTTAAATCGGATGCCCCGCCGGAAGCCGGAGAAAAAGATAAGAAACAAAAGAAGAAGAAAAAGAAAAAATCGACACCGGCAAAAATTGTTAAAATTGCAGATCCAGCCGTACTTGAGAATTTAAGAAAAACAGCTGCGGGTGAAGATAAAAAATGGGGAAAGAGTGACGCGCCTAAGAGAAGACCTAAACCAAAGGTTCAATTTTCTCCTTCTAGTACCCCGGAGAAAAAGCCTGTGCCAAAAGAATCTACCGCATTGCCGGGAGCAGAAGTATCAAAGCTTAAAAAAGAAAAAAGAAAACCTGTCTTTGGTGAAGATAAACCGCCTGCTAATGTTGCACGAAAAAAACAGCGTAAGCGAAAATCTGTTATCGAAGGGGATGCATTATACAAAAGTAATCGCGGCAGAAAAAAACGGGGTAGAAAAGAGGTAAGAGGTGGGAAGAAAGGTAATTTCCAGAAAACTCAGATTACGACTCCTAAAGCCATTAAGCGCCGGGTTAAAATTGATGAGGCCATTGAGCTTGCAGAGCTTGCAAAGCGAATGGGCATTAAAGCCAACGAGATGATCGCTAAACTGATGACTGTGGGTGTTATGGCTACGGTGAATCAGACGATAGATTTTGATACAGCCGCCCTTGTGGCCACTGAATTTGATTTTGAAGTGGAAAAAGCATCTTTTGAGGAAGAAACCCTTTTGAATGTTGAAGAGGGGAAAGAAGATGATGAAAACATGATTGGTCGAGCTCCGGTGGTGACGATCATGGGCCATGTCGACCATGGAAAAACATCTCTTTTGGATGTGATCCGTAAATCAAAAATTACCAGTGGAGAGGCGGGTGGTATTACCCAGCATATTGGTGCATATAATGTCCCGACTCCCAATGGGGGAAGAGTCACCTTTTTAGATACTCCAGGTCATGCCGCTTTTACTTCCATGCGTTCCAGAGGGGCAAAGGTCACAGATATTGTCATTCTGGTGGTTGCAGCAGATGATGGGGTAATGCCCCAGACGATAGAGGCTATAAATCATTCAAAGGATGCTGGAGTACCTGTTTTAGTTGCGGTCAATAAGATGGATAAGGAAGGAGCAGATCCGGACAGGATCATGCGTGAACTTTCAGAGTTGGGACTGCTTGCAGAAGATTGGGGTGGAGATGTTATTTTTGTAAAGGTCTCTGCAAAGACAGGAGAAGGTATTGATGAACTTTTAGAGATGGTTCTTTTACAATCGGAAGTTCTGGAATTAAAAGCCAATCCCGATAGAAATGCAAGTGGTTATGTTGTTGAATCCCGTCTGGATACAGGACGTGGCGCTGTGGCAACGGTTCTGGTAAAACAGGGAACTTTAAAGGATGGTCACCCTGTTGTCTGTGGGTTATATTCCGGAAGAATTCGAGCCATGATTGATGATTCGGGAAAAAGAATTGACGAAGCCGGTCCCAGCACTCCTGTAGAAATTGTTGGTCTAAACGGTGTGCCCGATGCCGGGGATGAATTTATTTCTGTGGCATCAGACAAAGATGCAAAACAGATTGCCGGGCACAGGATGCAAAAACAACGGGCAAAAGAATTGGCTAAAAAGAGCCGTGCTAACCTTGAAAAAATGTTTGAAAATCTGGGTTCTGCAGAAGTTAAAGAGCTTAAGCTTATTGTTAAGGCAGATGTTCATGGTTCCATTGAAGCATTGAATGATTCCTTGAATGATCTGGCCAAAGAAGAAGTGGAAATTAAAATTGTTCATTCTGGTGCCGGTACCATTAATGAATCTGATGTGGCGCTTGCCGCTGTGTCCGATGCCATTATTATCGGGTTTAATGTGCGACCCAACCCACAAATTAGAAAACTGGCCAAAGATGAAAATGTAGATATGCGTTTTTATGACATTATTTATGATGTTATAAATGATATTAAGGCTGCTTTGGATGGCATGATGCCTTCTACTTTCCATGAGATTATCATTGGTCGGGCAGATGTGCGTGATATTTTTGTTGTGCCAAAGATGGGAACCATTGCAGGATCTCACATTTCTGAAGGTAAAGTGGTGCGGGGTAAAAAGGTACGGTTGCTCAGAGACGGTGTTATCAAATGTGACACCCAGCTTTCATCATTGAGGCGTTTTAAGGATGATGTTAAAGAAGTTGATCAAGGGTTTGAGTGTGGAATCGGTCTTGAGAAATACAATGATATTAAAGTGGGCGATGCTATTGAATGTTATGAAGTTGAAGAAAGAAAATATAAGGGTTAATGGACTTTAAAAATGAAACCCTACGCTAGAGGCGAAAGAGTTAGTGTGCA
>JAWSVH010000189.1:0-15457 GCA_033852015.1 Desulfobacula sp. | reverse complement strand
CCACAGACATGAGAATTTGTCCTAGTTGTCCCACGACAATGGGAAGAGACATTAAAAGTGTCTGTTTTATTTCGTTTTTAATCATAGAAGATTCAACATGGTATCACGGCCTTTTATATTTTGAAATGTGGATTAGATCTTAATTTAACTTTAAAAGCAATGGCAATCTCGACCATTTTCATTGTGATCTTCTATAAATGCTACTTAATGCAAAAAAAATTGAACATTCAATTAAAAAGAGAAGGTGTTCTACAATAAAGCAGAACACCCGGTTAAATCTTTATTTGCCAAAAACTGCAGCAAAAGCCTCTATATCCAATTGATCAAAAACGGTATCTTGATTCAGGTCAGCGGTAATGCTTTCTGACACATAAGCTGAGATGAACCCTGCAGCATCCTTCCCATCTATATCTCCATCAAAATCTGCATCACTGGATGCTGTCATAAAAAATGTATGGTTCATGGACAACGGATATGTATCATCCCGATCAATTCCGGGCTGGTCTCTGGGCAAATCGGTTACCCCATTCCCATCACTGTCTGTTAAATCATGATCTGAATAAAAATTACCTATAAAACCGGTATAAGCGGTTCCTTGAAAAAGATAAGCGGTCTGCTCTTCATCCTGCCAGTGAGTCTCAGATCCCTGGGAAAAAATGTCGGCATCATTATCAATAAAAGAATTTAAAAACATTCGGTTATTCATGCTATTTTCAATTGATGCACCATAACCATTGTCGGTTGCAGTGTTTCTGTAAAAGGCATTCTCCTGGGATGACGTTAGAGCAAACCCGGCATTTTCATTATTGCTACAGGTGTTGAAACGCACCTCATTTAAAGACGAGTTAGACACGCTGATTCCGTTTTTCTCATTACCATTACAATGATTTGCATATATCTGATTTCTCTGGCTGTCAAAGTTTATATCAATACCGGAAAAAATATTACCATTGCAATAATTTGAATACACCCGGCAATCTGTTGCACCCTGAAAACCAATACCATTACCATATCCGGATATCGTATTTTCAAACACGGCATTGGCCCCGACAGCCCACAGGTGGATACCTGAGCCAAAGGAGGCATCAGTTGTACACTCATTACCGGATATTTTATTGCCAATACTGTCATGATCCACCGAGATGGAGTGATAGGAACTGTTTGTACAGGTATTGTTTATAATCTGGTTATTGCTGCTTGAGTAGCGTATCCGTATGTCTGAATAATTTTCCATGAACTCATTTTGGGAAACCAGATTATCATTAGAAACGTGCAGCAGTATCCCATAACTATTATCATGATATTTTATAATGTTTTCTATAAAACGATTGTCCACACTCATCGTGCTGTTAATTCCAACACTGCTGTTTTGGGAAATAGTGTTGCCCTTCACCGTATTGCCTGTACTCCTGATAACATGAATACCACTTCCGGTGTTACTACTGATAGTATTGCCTTCCACGTAATTTTCATGCGTATCAACCAGAAAAATACCGTGTAAATTGGGTAAACCTGGCATCCCAATTTGATTGTTGAGCACAATACATTGTTCATATCCGGGATTTATAATAATTCCGGCAGCGTCAGATTCCAAAGCACCGCTAATGGTAAATCCCTCGATGACAACCTGGTCTGCTGAAATATTAAATACATGGCGTGCAGAGTCCTGAGCCTGAACAAAGGTTTGTATCGCACCATTTTCGCTGCGAATTATCAGAGATTTATTCACACGGATATTTTCCACATAAGTTCCATCAGCCACAATAACCATATCTCCATTTACCGCGGCATCAACACCCTCTTGTATAGTGGCATACATTCCTGGAACATGAATCTGGGCACTTAAAACATCTGACACCTGTATGAAAAAAACAACAACACACAAAGCGAGCCTTAAAGAACGGACACATAAAAACATATTATCCTCCTGTTTGATTAAGAATATATTGATCAATCTTTTTCTTCTTTTGGAAACTTACGATACGTCTTGTCAGCTTTTGTACTTTTTTAAGTTGCAATCCTTGTGCCAGTCCCATTTCATGCCATTTGCCCACGCGATATATCACATAGCACTCTAAAAAAACGAATGATTTTCCCTGCACATCGAAACCATGGAAATGCCATTGATGCCTACGTATCGTACAGTGAAGGCTAAAAAATCAAATGAAGGCTTTTCCAGACATCCTTTTTGATCAAAATCGTATATCGCGAACGATCTAAAAGCCCTGATATGACTTTTTATGTGGTTGAAGACAGAACACCACGGGTTTACCCGTGGATGAATGAACCCGAAAGAGGTGGTAATGCTATAAAATGCGAAGGGTCGGAATATCCTTGCAATCCCATATTCCATGGCTTATTCTATGCCAATCCTTTTTCACGTCCTTTAACCCCTTTTTCAAGAGGTGAATCCGTTGAATTACGAATCTATTATTTACGAAAAAAAAGACAAAGTCGGGCTGATCAAACTGAATCGGCCAAAGGTGCTCAATGCAATGAATCAGCAGCTCTGGATCGAAATCCAGGATGCCCTTGATATTGTCAAACAGGATAAGGATATCAAAGCATTGATTATCACAGGTACTGGCAGGGCCTTTTCCACTGGGGCTGACCTGAAGGATTCCAAGGGCAGAAGCATTGAAAATTACAGAAGCTACCTTGAATCTCTACAGGAAGCCTCCAGAAAAATCATCCGGTTTGAAAAACCCACCATTGCCGCCATTAACGGTTATGCCCTTGGGTCCGGGTACGAGCTTGCCCTGGCCTGTGACATCCGGATTGCAGCCAAAGAGGCCCTCATCGGATCTCCCGAGGCAAGGGTTACCTCATCTGTCACAGGAGGAGCATTTCGTTTGGTTCAGGATTTGGTAGGGCCGGGCAAGGCAAGGGAGCTTCTTTTTACTGCCGAAAAGATTACAGGAGAAGAAGCAGAAAGGATTGGTCTGGTAAATCGTGCAGTTCCCCTGGACCAATTGATGGATGAAGCCATGACCATGGCCAATAAGATTGTAGGAAATTCATCTTTTTCTCTGAAACTCATTAAAAAAGGATTTCTCATGGCCCAGGGCGAATGCAGCCTTGAGGCCTTGATGGATTATGAGATTGAAGCCTGCCTGGCCTGCGTGTCTACCAAGGAAAGAGAACATTCGTTGGATGATTTTGAGCAGAGAAAAAAATAAAGGAAAACATCATGTTGGATAAAGTACTCAATGCCAAATCCGTTGCCATCATTGGTGCGTCCAAAAATAAGACAAAACGGGGCTACCAGGCCATTAAAACCCTTTTGGCCGATAATTTTGAAGGGGAGATTTATCCGGTAAACCCCAAGGAAGAAAAGATACTGGGGCTTACCTGTTATAAAGATATTATGGATATTGAAGGAGCTGTGGATCTTGCCCTGATCACCACCCCTGCCAGGACCATCCCGGATATTTTGAAAAAATGCGGCCAAAAGAAAGTTGCAGGGGCCGTTATCATTGCCGGCGGTTTCAGGGAACTGGGAGAGAAGGGAAAAGAGTTGGAACAAGCGGTTGTCAAGGCGGCCCAGGAAAATAATATTCGGGTTATCGGACCCAACACCTCGGGTATGATAAACCTAAAAACAAATATGAACCTTGTGGGAATCCAGAACGTCCCCCTGGGTAATATCGCCCTGCTGTGCCAAAGCGGAAACATGGCTCTTACCCTCATTACAGAAGCCACCATCCGCAAGCATGAGGGGTTTACCTACTATGTGGGTGTCGGCAATGAATCCGACATTAAGTTCCACGAATACCTTGAATTCTTCAGGAATGACCCCGATACACGAGCGATCCTCATGTACGTCGAGGGTATGAGTGAAGGACGCAAATTTTTACAGGAAGCCTATAAAACAAGCATTAAAAAACCCATTGTCCTGTTAAAAAGCGGACGGTCGGTCACGGGCAAAAGATCAGCAGGATCCCACACAGGATCACTGGCAGGCATGAGTGAGGTTGCAAAGGCTGCCTATGCCAGGGCCGGTATTATTGTCATAGAAAACTCAGATGAACTGTTTCCCGTGGCAGAAACCCTTTCGAGCCAGCGCCCCATTAAAAACAATTCCATTGCCATCCTGGCCGATGGCGGGGGGCATGCCACCATTGCAGCAGACCTCTTGTCTGATTATGGAATTAACATGCCGGAGTTGTCAGACAAAACCCAGGGACAATTAAGGGCAATCCTGCCTGAAGCGGCATCGGTTGTCAATCCGGTGGATGTGGCAGGGGGAACCGACGCTGACCCCAGCCTGTTTGCCGATTGTGTCAAGATATTAATCAAGGATCCCAATATAGGCGGAATCCTCGTGGTGGGGCTTTTTGGCGGATATGCCATCCGGTTTGAAAAAAGCCTGGCCATTGGGGAGGAAGCGGCGGCCCATCGATTAGGGGCCATGGTAAAAAAAAGGAAGAAACCGATTATTGTGCATTCCCTTTACAGTTCACATGAATCCAGGGCCCTGGATTTGCTGCGGCACTATGATATACCGGTTCATGATTCCCTGGATATCTCCTGTAAATGTGTGGCCTCCTTGTGTCAATACGGCCGTTACCTGAACTCATACCATGCAAAAACCAATTTTGTTTTTAACTGGAAAAACAGAGCCAAAAAAGAGGGCGATCTTATTATTGAAAATGCCAGAAAAGAGGGTCGCCATGTGCTTTTAGAGCACGAAGCAAAACGCCTGATCAAGCTCCATGGGGCACCGACGAATGTAGGACAGGTGGCCGGGACAGAAGATGAGGCCTGGGAGATTGCCCAAAAAACAAAGGGAAATCTTGTATTAAAAATTGTGTCGCCGGATATCCTGCACAAAAGCGATGCCAGGGGGGTGAAATTAAACCTTGGTTCGGAAAAAGAGATCAAAAACGGATTTCGTCAGATTATCAAAAACAGTCTTGCCTATAATCCTGAAGCGGACATCCGGGGGGTATTGGTTGCCCCCATGGCCCAAAGGGGTCTTGAAATTATTATCGGAACAAAAACAGACGAACTGTTTGGGCCGGTCATCATGTATGGGCTGGGGGGAATCATGGTTGAAATCATGAAAGATGTGACCTTCTGGGTGTTGCCGGTGTCTCCCACCTCCTGTCGAAAGATGATAGAAGATACTCGGTCTTCTATACTTTTAGACGGAGTCAGGGGGCAGAGCGGGTATGATAAAAAATCATTGAGAAAGCTCATATCCATCTGCTCTGAGCTCATTGAATCCTATCCTGAAATTGAAGAGATGGATCTGAATCCCGTGATTCTTTATGAACAGGGTCTGGATGTGGTGGATGCCAGAATTATATTAAAAAAATAAAAAGGCGTTCTTTTATAAACGCATCCGGCCTAAGCTATGCTCGGTTATTAAAATAAAGTTGCTTGGAGCACAACCCTCAGCTATGAAGCATTAATTTGTTAGCTTTTTTTGCATATCTTGAAATGACTTTTGAGCAAGATATATTCCAAAAGAAGGAAATAAACGGTGAATCCACAAAAACAACTTATACCATGACGGAACAACAATAATGGCTTTATTTTTTGCAATTAATTTAAGAGTCTTTTTGGCAAAAATATTTGGGGGCATAGGTCTGAATTTTTCGACCATTTCCAAGAAACGACGTTCTTGTTCAGGGGATCTATCTATAAGCATTTTGCCATATTTTCCTCCTCTTTCCAAAATAGCCGTACGAATAAAGCCTGGACATAAGACGCTAACGCGTATTCCTGTTTGTGCGGTTTCAGCGCGCAATGATTTTGAAAGACCTACCACCGCATGTTTGGTTGTTGCATAAGAAACCATTCCTGGAGTAGGCATAAGTCCAGCTACCGACGCCGTATTGACAATGTGTCCAAATCCCTGCTTCATCATAATTGGGTATGCTGCTTGGACTCCATTTATCACGCCGCGGAGATTGACGTCTATTATTAGATTCCAATCTTCAATACCGTAACAATCAACGGTTCCATCAATTCCAATTCCGGCATTGTTGAAAATATAGTCTAATCGACCCGTACGCTTAACAGTTTCTTGGATTAGCTGTTCCACAGCGGGAAAATTGGATACGTCTATTTTCACCGCTTTTACTTTGCCCCCGGAAGCATTGATTCCCGATGCGATTTCTTCGGCTAATTCGATCTGAAGATCTGCCAATACCACCTCGCAACCCAGTTTTGCTAATTCTTCTGCCAGCGCTCGACCAATTCCCGATGCTCCGCCAGTGATAATCGCAACAGCTCTATCATAAATACGAATAGTCTTATTTGATTCCATAGTAAATTTCCCTAAAAATTATAATCTTGATGTTTACCAGCCACGCAATCCTAAGGCAAGCGTATATTACAGATGTGTTGAGAATCATTTTGAAGAACTTAAACGGTCGTGGGACTATAATATGTCTCAAAGAATAGAACGAAAAGGGCTATTCGATTTTTTACATCAGCATTCTTTGAATCGGCTTGGTCTATTTTAAAAAAAAGTCGATTAAGATACTTATTTTGTTATTTATCCCCCATTTGGGGGATGTTTTTCTTTTTAATAGATCTTATTATAATTCAGTTGTTTACTTGGTTGATATTTATTAAAAAAAACAAGGATGAAAGATATGACTCAATTTGCTAATGCCATGGCAGTTTTCAAGCTTTTGCCTAAGACCAATTGTAAAAAATGTAATGAAACAACATGTTTGGCTTTTGCTTCTAAGGTATTCTTAGGGCAAAAAAAAATGGATCAATGTCCGTTTATAGGTTCTGATGTAATAGATAAATATCAGAATCAGCCTCACCAAGGGACTCTTGTGGAGAAACAGCAACAGACGATAATAAAGAAGATGAAACAAAAGATTGCTGCCTGCGATCTGAAAGATGCCGCTGATCGGACAGGGGGTGTTTATGCTGATGGAAGATTGACACTAAAGATTATGGGAAAACCATTTTCCATTGATCACAATGGAAATTTGTTTTCAGATATTCATATCAATCCATGGGTTGTTTCAAATGTTCTGGGATATGTTTTAGCTTGCAAGGGTGTACCATTGACCCAAAAATGGGTGCCTTTCAGAGAGCTTGAAGGAGGCTGGGAGCAAAATGGATTGTTTGTTCAAACGTCGGAAATACCATTTAAGAAAATTGCAGACAAGTATATTGATTTTTTTGAAGATTTGATTTTGATTTTTAATGGGCAACGAGTGGAAAAATTATTTGATTCAGATATTTCTTTGGTTCTTTCTCCCCTGCCTAAACTTCCCATGCTGGTTTGCTATTGGAAGCCTGAAGAGGGAATGGCCTCTGACCTTCATCTGTTTTTTGACTCATCAGCAGATCAAAATGCGAATATCGATATCGTATATGGGATTGCTGCCGGTATTGTGGTTATGTTTGAGAAAATATCCATAACCCATGGGATCGGGTAAAACAACAGTGTGCTTGGGGTATAGCTATACAGGTTTTAAAGTTCCAGATCCAGCCGATTTAATCTGGTGGCATTGGCAAAGAGGCCACACCCGTATCTATCTCGAACACGGAAGTTAAGCTCTCTATCGTCGATGGTACTGCATGGGAGACTGTGTGGGAGAGTAGAACGCTGCCGGGTTATTTTTCAAAAGGCCCTGTTATGATTATCATAGCAGAGCCTTTTTGTTTGTAATCATGCTGGAGCCGCCGGGGGCTATAAACAACACGGTCAGTATACCCTGGTCTACTCCAGCGCTGGGTCATGTTTATATCTCTGAGGGAAACGATGATATCATTTGTCTGATAGTGTCCATGGCTTTGTAAAATATGTTTCGCGAACTTCAGATGCCTTTGAGGCTGCCCAATTTTCTAATCCCATTTTATTTATTAAACAAAGATTAAAAACCTTCATATTATGAGGCAGCTCAGTGGCTCTGTCAGCATAAGGATGTAGGTTGTCACATGGAAATTCCTCACAATCACCACAAAAATCTATGCCTTTGCTTTGAGCACATTCATATGCAGCACAACTATGCGAATCGCCAAAAACATGTTTTTGTAATGGTATTTTGCCATCGTGATTTCGGCATCCATTGCACAACATTATCTCAACAGGCACATTATATTCTTCGGACATTTTTTCAACAGAAATCTTTGCTTCATTGTTTTTGAGGGCCAAATAAAATTGGCAGTTGAAGCAATCCAAACCACAGGGCGCTGTCATTTGAAAGAAATCCATAGTTCATTCTCCTTTTATTTTTTGATTAATTTGAACAAGTAGGATTATAACTCAACTCCGACAATGAAACATCACCCGTTTGGGGGATATTTGTAAAAATTAAAGAAACATAACAAACAACGGCTTTTTGATAAAAAAGACGAAAATCAGATTTGGTTAATTATCAACAGAAAACCACGGATTATAATCCATTTCACGACTTAATCGCCGCCATTATCGGATTTTTGTGCACACGGCTCATTTCTGTAGCCCTGAATTGACTAACTTGACCAAAGTATGAGTCATACTCTGCCAGTGCAGAATGTCGCATCATGAACTTGCCATCTGGCATTTCAGTCAAAATTTCTTTTTCTATTAGACTTTCAATTGCCGGGTTTGCAAGATCAACACTCATACCAACAATGTCATAGTCGATAATTACATCGGTAATGGCGTCTTTTTCAATGATTGACAACTGTTTAAATGCTTGATGAAACTCAACCGTCCCACTTGGCACCCGTTCAACAAGCGACTTTGCCACAAAGACTTCTTGTGGTATTCCCTCGTGGATTAACTGAGGGTGATGCGTAAAGCCAAACCGATAGTAGTATGTAGGCAACCCCACAAGCGCACAGCCTTTGCTACCCATAGAGTTCAGCAAGGTTAGCCCTTTATTGACCAGTGCCGTGCCTATTCGGCGTCCCTGATAATCCGGCAGCACAGATACCGGACCAAGGCCATACCAGTTCGTTGTTCCATCAGAAATCGTAATGGGAGAAAAGGCAATGTGCCCAACAACCTGCCCATCAACTTCAGCCACAAGCGATATAGTCAGTGCAACAGCGTTACGCAGATCACGAATGATAAAGTGCTCTGTTTGATGACGGAACGAATGATCCTCAAAAGCTACCTTTGTCACTTCGGCAATCGTCTCAATGTCAGATGGTTTTTCACTTCTGATAATCATGTTATTATCTTTTCACACTAAAGGTGCATGCTTTAGGGCGCACCTCATAAATAACCTCACATTTTCGAAGGGCATAACTTATAACTCCAGCCCCCCCCTGTTTAAAAGATTATTTCTGCATTTTTTCCATGGCATGTCAATATAAATTAGGATGTCGGTAAATGAAATGAATCGGTCAGCTAAATGTCCAAATACATTGGAAAATGAAAAAATCGGTATTATCTTATGATAACTAATTATTTTTGTTTGTACGCTTTCAAAAAGGATAACTGCTATGAATGATACACATGAATTTGGGACATCCGTTAAATACAAAATCACCCGGCACGATAAAGGAAGAATCTTTGTAGAAGAAGTGCCTGTTGCCGTCGAGATCCCATGCACCTTTGTGGTCAACGATGTGGAGATGGCCACCATGATGTGCACCCCTTCATATTTGAAAGAATACACATATGGATTTTTATATACCTCCGGGCTGATTCAGTCTGTGGATGATATTACAGATTACAACTGCAATGATATCAAATGGAAAATTGATGTAGAAATCGATCGGCTAATTGATCCTGCTGATCTAGGAAAAAGAGTATACACGTCCGGATGCGGCAAAGGCGTGATGTATACCTCCATTATTGAACTGTCCAGCCGGTATCCCCTTACAACAGACCTTCAGGTTCAATCAAAGGACTTGATCGCATCTATGAAATGGCTGCAGTCCTCTTCTGAGCTACACCGAACAACCGGTGGTGTTCATTCTGCGACTGTAAGTTTTGGCGGGGCATTACCTGATTTCTCCATTGATGATATCGGCAGACATAATGCCGTGGATAAAGTGATCGGCAAACTACTTTTAGACAAGATGGACACAAAGGATCTGCTTTTAATGGTTACCGGCAGGATCTCATCTGAAATCCTTTACAAAGCCAAACAATTTGGGATTCCCGTCATTGTTTCAAGAGGGGCCCCAACGCATCAGGCCATTCTTCTATCACGGCAGATGGGAATCACCATTGTAGGATTTGTCCGGGGCAGCAATTTTGCTGTTTATACCCATCCCGAACGTATTCTGGCATAAATTCACCATCAGGATAAAAAATTTATCTACTCCAATGCTCAATATGCATTTATCAATTATGCTTTCTCAGAGTAATCACTACTATTTCAGATAAATAGCCAGACCTTAAAGGTGGCCCCCATGATCCTGTACCGGAACTGATATTGATATAAAAATCATCAATTCTATGCAAACCAAAATGGAACCCTTTAAAAACTTTATTGGCAACCCATGTAAATGGAAAAAATTGTCCAGCATGGGTATGCCCTGATAATTGTAATGAAATATTATGTTTTATGGTATTAGAAAAAATAGTATCTGGAGCAAAATAGTCTGAAGATCGCACTTCAGTCAGACTTTCACCATTTGCTTTAATGCTTGTTGGCGTATGGTATACTAAAATTGTGGGTAACTTTTTTGTAAACACTTGTGGATCATCAAAATTAAATGAAGAGGTGTTTTTAAATTCCGGGTAGGAAATCCCTAAGATTTGGAGGCCATCAATCACAATGGCCTTATTATCCAACATTATAATTTTTGAATTTCCAATCACTTTTCTTGCTTTTCCGACGCCTGAATAAACTTCATGGTTTCCGCTAGTGAACATAATTCCATGTTTGGCCTTAAAATTATTCAAATCTGAAACATATCGTTCATGGGAATTTGTAGCACCATCGAACAGATCACCGGAAATCAGTATCAAATCAGCATTTTGCTCATTGGTCAGGGTAACAACTTTTTTTAAAAAGTTTATATCCTTGGTTCCTCCCAGATGAAGATCGGAAAGATGAATAATTTTTTTATCTTCCCATTGTTGCGGCAGATTTTGAATAGGCACGTTTAAGGATTTGATTTTAATTTTATAAAATTGATAGTGACAAAAGCCAGTATAAACAATTGCCAGGCCATAAAGAAAATAAGATAAACCTTGAATGATTGTTTTAGACGAAAGGTCCTGGGGCAAAAACCACAATCCCCCTTTCACTATCCAGACAAGAACAGTCGCAACAAGTAAAAAGCTCATCAGCCCCATCCATGTTCCCGAAAGAAGGTAATATATTCTGGTAAAGGAGTTATTGGATATGTGGATGAAAATGGAAGACAAAATAAATGTAATGGACAAAAAAAACATAATTACAAACAAGCAAAGTTTTGCTTTAAAAGCATGAACGATAAAAAACCTACTCCAAGAAAAAAACAAGAAATAGTGGATTGTAAAGGTAATTAAAAGAATAACACTCAAAAATCGAATTAAATTTATAATCATGCTTGTCTCTTTCTTGTTGAGTTCCTGATATTTTTGGTTGTCGGGTTAAAAGTACAAATTATCTTTTTTATTGTTATTGAGAGGATATAGATAGATCAATAAAATCACCCACTTTTGCACTGTGAGTCTCTTTGTTACTTTCCATAATTTCAAGACTTGATAAAGGCATAGCTTTCATCATTTTTTCCATTATATCAATGCCGTGAAGATTATCTGTTTTTGCACCGATAATCACAACAGGGGATTTAACATCAGATAACTTTTCCCATAAAGAGTAATTTCTAATTGCATACGCATTTGCTTTTAACCGAACTGGCTCGGCAGCATCAATAGTTCCACAATATTTTTTTACCTGATCAGGCTCTTTTTTCATGTCCAACCTAAAATAACTCAAATACGTTTTTAATATAGGTCTTATTACAGTGTATAATACGGCCGGGATAAATTTTATCATAAACAAAATCCAGCCTGGAAAAGGAAAATCACAAATAGGTGAAACCAGAAATGAACTTACAGGCTGCCTCTTTTTCATAGCAAGATAATCAAGAATCACAGTAGCGCCCATTGAACTTCCAGCAAAATAGAATGGTTGACCCTCGGGCACCATTTCACCAACCAATGCACCTATATCACGGCTCATCTGTTCAATGGATAAATCAATTGCTTTCATAGTTGGGAATTTTGCACTTCTTTTCTCCCGCGTTTCAACATAAAGAATTCTATATTTGGGCGCAAGGGTATTCAACACATCTTTCCAGCCACTAATCAATGATATCCAGCCTGGAACAAAGACAATAATAGGTTTTCCAGGATCAGAATTATTCGGTTCAAAATCAAATGTTTTTATTTCAACTTTATCTGACAAGCAAAGCGTTTTTTCTTCTACCCTGAAATCTTTGTTTAATAATAAATCGTCAAACATAATTATTTTACCTTTAAGGAACGAAGCTTTTCTGGCTCCCGCATTCAAAGTATTAAAGATCTCCTTGGAATGCTTTTTTTCTGTTCTGCGTTACTATTTAATTTTGGGTTGCCTCACGTATTAATGCCCTGATATTCCGATGGATAAAGGTGGCAAATTCTTCTGCATCAATGGATTGGAACTTGGTAAACCAGGACATTACAAGCCCGCTGAATGATGCTGAAACTGCTTGAGCAAGTATTGGAATTGGAATGCTTAAACTCTCATCCGTATATGCACTCTGCAGTTTTTTTTTTATCGTTTGGGTTAACAGCCCGGTAATATGGTTTATCAGATAATCCAGATCATTGCCCAATTTATAGCTCAATAAAAATGGATTTCTTCCAAGGCGCTGATATCTTGATAAAAAAGAGATCCATTCAGGAGGTGTACCCTGGTCAAGCCATGATTCTGTAAATGATGACACACTGAAAAGCCGTTCAAACATATCCTTATGAATGTCTAAAAGAACCTGGGCCTTGGATTGATAATGCCTGTACAGCGTACTCCTACCTATATCTGCTTTTTGTGTTATCTCACCTATGGTTATATCTGGATAATTTTTTTCATGGATCAGCATCAATAAAGCCTGTTTAATTGATGCTCTCGTCTTGTTTGCTATTCGTTCGCCCCGTTTCACCTTAATTCTCCATCAGTTATTGTGGATATTCTCGACGATATGTTCAACATTAGACATATCAGCTGCTTTGTCTCTTTTCAAATCAATTTTTTAAATTATAATGCATTCCAGGAAACATAAAAAAAGCAAATACTTTAAATAAGGGGAATTCCGCAGATGAATCAGGAACTGTCAACATTTAACAAAAAGAAAATCCATCACACCCAGTCTTTTCGGTATAAAGCAAATATGATCATGAAAGCAATCAAGTCCACCTGTAACCTATTTCGTTTAATGATGTACAAATACACCCCGGTAAACCCGAAACAAAATTCAGTTGATGATATATTCAACTATCTGAAGATAAATGATAACCTGGGGTCTTCAGGCCAGCCAACTGAAAACCAGTTTTCGATTATTCAAAAAGCTGGCTACACCGTGATCATTAATCTTACGACAGATGATTTTATCGAATGCAATCCTAAAGATGAAGAGGCATTGGTTACAAGCCTGGGAGTGAAATACCATCATATTCCTGTTGATTTTTTTAATCCTGACTGGGAAGGATTTAATCAGTTTATCAACACCATGAAGGATTTATCCGGTGAAAAAGTCTGGGTTCATTGTTTGGTTAATGCCCGGGCATCCTCATTTATCTATAAATACCGAGTTACGGAGCTTGGTGAGGATAGACAGGATGCATTGTGGGATCTTCGTGAAATATGGGAGCCCTTTGGACCCTGGAAACAATTCGTATATGACAAGGGATTCAACCCTGTACTTAAATAGTTTTGATAATATACGGACATGCCTATTCGATAAAAGGTTCCTCACCAGTCTTAATACACTAATCAATGAAGATTGATCCATATTTCTTAACCAAAACCGGTGAGGATGACTCTGGATTAGGTCTTGCTGTCGCCCATGTATGTGGTGAATATCTTTTCATGGGAAATATATTTTTCCTGGCCTGGATCCATCAGATATTTTCGGATGGCATTGACCCTGAACACAATTTCATTTTCAGCCCGTTTTCTCATCTTTGTTTTTAAAGTAATGATGTCTTCTTTTAGATTTTTGGTGAGTGGTTTTGCAAAATATTTTTCACTCTTACGCTGGATACGCATTTCAATAAGCTGTTCAAGCTGATGGTCGTGGGCCTCATCGAAATAGAGGACTTCGGGCATGAGATCGGCAAAATGGGTGACCGCGATAACATCTTTTTTCCGCTGCCAGTATCCCATTAAAAATTCAGGCTCAAGATCTTTGTAATTTTGCAGCGGCATATACATCCGCCGAAGATGGAGCAGTACTTTTTCTGTTTTTTTGGTGTGGCCGCCGATGATTACTGAACCCCCAACTTCGTCTTTTCGGACCCCTTTGGTCCAGGGTGCTCCGGTAATTCCGAAATCAAAGCATAATGGGACTCGTAAAAGTGCAGAAAGGGTGTTCAGGGCAAGGGCATAGCCTGCAGAAGGGCCGCCCACATTGTATGAGGCAGACAAAAGCTGGTGGTGGAGAGAGTATCGCTTAAGAAAATCTACGAAAATCCAGGGGATACTGATGTCCGGTGCCAGTTCCTGGATATAGTTTTTTACCATGGTCAAGGCTTCCTGTGCGGACTGCCGAGTCATCTGAACTGCCATGTCCATTTCGGCAGAATTTGCCGAAGAAGAAGATACTGCTCCTGTGACAATAATGGGAGAGGACCCTTCCACCCGGCCGGTTAAGCTGGTGGCAATAGGGAGAAGCATACCAGACACATCATTGGCCCCGACACCAATGATAAACCCCACCTGGGGCTCTTTGCTCAGTTCTGTTTCAAGGTACTCATTGAGCTGGATTACCCCTTTTTGAAGCGGGCTTTGTGAAATTTCCCTGCGGGCGGATACCAGGTGGGCGTCAACCAAGGGATAGTCTTTTTCAGAAGTTATGTGTTCCACATGTTCAAGGATCTGTTCATAGTAAGTGATAAAGTTTTTCAAATCGTTCTGGATATTGGCTTTCAGCAGTGGCGGTGCCTTGGTCGCATCAAGGATGCCTAAAATAGTTTTAAAATTGAGTTTGATAAATTCGTATTTTTCGTTTTCAGTCGATTCTTTAAGCTGTCTGAGCTTGACAAGAACCTTGTATTCTGTGCTGCAAAGGGCAATGGCTTTTTCTGTAAATGAGGTAAAATCAGCCGGGGTGTTGCAGATGCCCTGGGCGGTTTCAATGATTGTTTCAACTTCGATTTCTCGGTTATGGGGAACAGAGTCAAATTGTTTTGAAATAATCTCCATGATGTCTTTTTGTCGAAGGTGCCCGGATATTTCAAGCGTTTTAAGGCGTTTTGACCGGATCAGGGCCGGGTCCAGGATATCCAGGCGGTTGGTCGTGAGCACGGTAAAGACTTTATTTAATGGAATTTCACCGTCAA
>JAWSVH010000188.1:0-11432 GCA_033852015.1 Desulfobacula sp. | reverse complement strand
TTGTCAAATATTATAATCAAAGAAATACTCTGTAATGTGGCATCATAACTGCTTGTTATTACAATAAAACAAGCTTGTATAAAAACCCGATTAATATTATCGTTCTTATCTACACGCCTGCGATTACTGATTGAAGATTTACATAACATTGGATTTAAACTATAGTTTTACTTTATAAGCTTTACTTTATAATCGTTAAATTTTTTTAAGAATTGAGGCAATGAAATATGAAAATAAGTGAACTGGAGAAAGTTTCAGGCATTCCCAGATCGACCATCCACCACTATGTTAATCATGGGCTTTTACACCGTCCGCACAAGACCGGACAGACCATGGCTCAGTATGATGACAGCCATGTCAAACTTCTGGAGGCAATCCAGGAAATTAAACTCGAATACTTGAAAGTAGCAAAAACCAGCAGGATACCGCTTGATCATATTAAACATAAATTAAATAAAAGTTATTCCATTACCCAAAAGATTCCTAAAAAAAATATTGCTGCAAAAGGGAAATTGCCACTTAAACAGCAGCAGAAAAAAGAACAGATTATGGAAGCCACGTTACAGCTCTATTCAAATAGGGGATATCATCTGACCAATATCCGGGATGTTTCTGCTGCAGTAGGCATATCTCCTCCCACCTTCTACCGGTATTTCAAAGGCAAAAAAGAACTCTTTATTGAAACAATCGAGTATGTGGTGAAAAATTTTAAAAATGAAATCCAGGAATCGATCAAAGATGAAAAAGACCTGACCCAAAGATCCATCATTATGTTTGGTATTTTTTATAAACATTACCCAAAAATTGGGGAGATCCTTAATCAGCTCCGATCCAGGGTAATCATCGGTGACCTTTGGGCAAAAAAACGCTTATCCCGTCTTTACAGCGAGATGATGGAAAATCTGGCCAAAAACATTAAACGATCGATCCAAAGTAAAATCATCAAACCGGTGGACCCTTATCTTCTGGCCTATTTTAATCTGGCCATCAATGAACTGGCCATAAACCTTGCAGTCATGGATGATGATTATGCCATTGACGATGTCATGTATTTTGTAGGTGATATGCTCAATTCAGCCTTTTTGACTGAAAAAGGCAAAAAATCATTTGAGCTGTTTTACAAACCCCGAAAAGGTCATTAAAAAGTTGCTTCTTAGCCCTGATCATTTTGTCTGTAAATCTTAATTGTAGAAAAGAATCAGCCTTGATCCTTGTCCGCGGTAAGTGCCGTGTATAATTGAAGGTTAGATGAGCTCCAGTTCTTTGGCTTTCAATATGGCATGGAATCTTTTATTTACACTTAACTTGCCGTATATATTATAATTATGCCATTTGATTGTCGATAGTGACAGGGAGAGTTCAGTCGCTATTTCTTGATTTGACAGGCCATCTTTCATTAGTTTTAAAATTCCCAGTTCCCGGTGACTTAACGGCTCAAAGAATTGATTACCAGAAGAAACCTTTTTTCCAGACAGTCGAATTTCAATTTTCTGTTCTGCGGCAATTTTATCAAGCACTTTTTGAATAAATGTATTTCCCTCTTTTTTCTTAATAATGTTTTTTAAAAGATCAGCCATGGGGATGCCTTCGTTAATAAAAACCCTGGTGATCTCTTCTGGTTCTGCTAACATCAGTGCTTCGTTTAAAGCGCTTTCAGATGCTTTATTGTTTTTCATCAAGCTCAGCACCAGTGCTTTTAATATCAGTAGTTCGATGATAACCAGGTTAAGTTTTTTTAATTGGGCATTTTTAAGTCTTGTTATAATAAGAGGCAATATCTCTTTTGGTTCCATGGTTCCGCTTTGGGGAGAAAGGAGGCGAGCCTGGATAATGTATAGCCGAATCAAGGTCAGTTGTGCAAAAAAGTGCCAGTCCTTTTCATTTGAAATCAAAAATGTCCTATTTTTTTCAGTGAGGATAAAGCGATATTCTTTTGCAATGTCAAGGGCTGATTTTATATCGTTTGTATCATCATTCTTTGCAGACAGTATGGAAAGTATACGAAGTGAAGCTGAAAAATATGATGTCTCATAGCATGAACGCTCTAAGTGCTCAATTTCTGACAATAAATTCTCAATTTTATGCTTTTCGCCCTTTTGGGACAACACAATACGGAATTGAAATGCCAATATTTCTATAATATAAAATGCAATCGAATAATAACGCATTTTTTTTAACCCATCATTCAAAAGTTTTTCTGCAGCAACAAGATCATCTTGTTCGTATAGGTTGTACGCAATTGGAAGATTAAAAAACCCAAAAATATCGGCGTAGGATTCGCCTGCTGTAAAAAAGGATTTTGTTAAATATTCATCTGCTTTGCGACAAATCATCAAGGCCTGGTGAAGTGCCCCTTTTTTTTGGAGGATTGATGCCCGGCCAGTAACTGCTGCTGCATAGCTAAGAAAGTCTTTTGCTTCTAAAGCATATGATCGGCCCAGTCCATAATATTCAAATGCATTGTCATAGTCTTCAATTAAGTAATATTCCACAGCCAACTGAACGCTGACGATAGGGTGAAGCCCTGATGAATTTTGACCCAAATTACGAAGTAGTTGATTACCCTTGTCAATGAACTCATAAGAATCTATTCCATGGCATTTATCTACATATAATAGTTGTAAACACTCTGTGTAGATAGGTAACAATTCATATGCGAGGAGTTCATCAGGATCATCGAGTAAACTTTTCTCCTTAAAACGCTTATCATAAGCAATTCTTGTTTTTTTTATTAATAGTTCGATTCTTTTATTTTTCGAGTCACTTCTTTTTGAATAAAATTGACTGAACACTAAAATCCAGGCATACGTATTAATAATCACGGGATTTTCATCTAGGATCTCAGATGGGAGAGATTTTATCCATTTAAGGACTTTTTTAAATTGACCATTGCGAATGGATTCAAGCGCATTAAGTTCAATTATTTTTGTTGCAAACTGTGTGTGATTGGCATGCATGGCATGTTGAAATGATTCATCTGGAAAATTATTTTCGAAAAACCAAAGGTACGCCTTTTCATGCAATTTATTGATTTGATTCGGTAGCAGTTGTTTCGCCAGTTGATCTCTTAAGGCTTTTGTAAATAGATGATGATATCGATACCAGTTTTTGTCTTCATCGATCCGGGTTATAAACATATTTGCTTCATATAATTCATCAAGTATGGATGAACTATTTTGTTCTCCAGTAACTGCCTCGCATGTGGAACCGGATAAACGTTCTAATATCGAAGTTTTTATCAAAAAGTTACGAGTTTTTTCTGAATGGCTATAAAGAACTTCCTCAATAAAATATGACATGAGATGCTGATTTATTGTGGTAATTGAACCATCCATACTAAATTCACTTATCTGCTCTGGTTTTGCTTTTAATGCAAGCGCAACAATCTGCAGGCCGGTGATCCATCCTTCGGAACTTGTAATTAAATCGTTTAGCCGCTTAGTATCAAGCTCAAGCCCCATGGTGTCGTTAAAAAAACAATTGATTTCTTTGGATGAGAACCGTAAATCATCAGAATAGAATTCAGACAAGTAGCCTTTGATCCTCATTTTGCTCATGGCAATGGGTGGACTCGTACGGCTTGAAATGACTAAATGAAATTTCTCCGGAGCGTTTTTAATAAAAAATTTAATCGAACGGTGTATGGTGCTGTTTTTAATGAGATGATAATCGTCTAAAATTATAATGAATTTAGTATTTGATTCCACTATGTCGTTAATTAAGGTTGTAACGATTAGATTAACGGATTGTTCGATATTTGTTGTTTGGAGCATCCTGAATGCGGATTGATCAACCTCGGGTTTCAGTTTTTGGAAAGCGGCAATAAAATAAGCCCAAAACACAGATGGATCATTATCGCTGCTGTCTAAAGATATCCAGCCAACCGGTTGCATAAGTGTTTTAATCCATTGAACAAGACATGTCGTTTTGCCAAAACCCGCAGGAGCAGATATGATAGTTAGCTTTTTTTCAATTGAATTATTTAAATGGTGAATTAATCTAGGACGATTTAATACGGTTGTTTGATTGAATTTAGGAATGAAAAGCTTTGTTTTTAGTATCGGATTCATCTTGAGTTTCTTCTCAACACCATATTATGCGATAGTCCCAAAAATCATGACAGGATTTAGATCAAATAAGTTATAAATATTGAAAAAAAATAAGGTAAGCTTTGTTTATTAACGAGAAGGATATTTTCTTCTGGACGTTGTAAATAAAGCGATCTTTTCCCTTGTTTTCTTTTGTGATAATAATACCATTTGCTTATTTTTTAACATCATCAAAGATAGATATTAAGATAAGATTTGTTTGTCAACAAAAAGATAAACTGTCTGCTAAATTAAGATTGTTCTGTCACCTCTATATCGATAATTTTTTGCAGCGCTTCTATGTGTATTCTGCCTTGATATTTTTTTTGATTAATATAGAGGGTCGGAGTTAGGCTGATGCCAAGTCTTTTTGACAGCCCTATATGTTGGCTGAGAATCTTTTTACTCGTGGCACTAGAAAGACATTTAAGAAAATCAGCCTGGGAGACTCCGGATTGCTTCAGGATTTTTCTTAGCATTTCTCCGGAGAGTTCTTTGTTTTGGTTCTCAAAGGCAGCCTTTTGATATTGATCCATCAAACCCTGTTGTTCAGCACAAATTGAACCGATAGCCAATTCGCAGGCACCTGGATGTTTCTCGCTTGCCACGTAAGGGTTGCAATCGCTGTCCAAAGGATAGTTTATAAACATGATTTTTATTTTGCCTGGGTTGTCATTAACTAACTGCTCTAACATTGAAGGCAAATATCTGCAGTAGGGGCAAAAGAAATCTGAGAATTCTATTATGGTGACGGGTGCATCAGAAGCGCCAGATACATAAAGGGCTATTGACTCAATATCTTCTTTCTCTTTTTTTTGTTTTGAGAATTTCGATACAATGGCTGCAATCTCTTTGTCTTTATTCTCTGTAATAAATTCCTTTTTACTAAAAAGTAGAGATTCATTCACAGCATAGGAGATTCCCATCGAAGTCATTAATATGACACCAATAATGATGAAATATAAAGATATTTTTTTCTTCTTGTGAGGTGGATGAATGTTTTTAAATAAAGAGATGATTCGTATTGGGTTGATTCTGTTTTTGAGTAGATAAACCAGTGTGGTAATGAACAAAAGAAAGGTAATAGCATAGGTGAAAAGGCATAACGGGCAAATAGCTTTTATTATTTGAGTACTGACTATTAACAATGTGACATCAATAAAGATACCTATACCAGTAATCCAAAAGAGAAAGACACCAATGGCTGGACGGATAAATTGAGAAGACAACCAAAAACTGATGATGGTCAATAAAGTTATCAGATAAAAACCCATTCCCCATATGGCAACGGGTAACCCCAAAACCCGCGCATATATAGACTTTGCAACACTTGCACAACTAACGTATTTGCCTTCATCACCACAGACTTGAGCGTTTATCTGACTGAAAAAGCCCGGGCTGGATCCTTCAATTTGTGGTAGATTAATAAAATGAAACTCTTCTGCTAAAATATAGGAAAATAAAAGGCCTGTGGCGGATAAGACGATGATCAAAAAAGGGAAAAAGGATTTTTTCAATATTTACTCACTTCTTTTGATAGTTAATGGTATTTGTGATCTCATCACAAAAAATATATTGGCGTATTATAAAGATTTCTTCACCACTTTCCAAGTTTTTTTCTGTAAACAAGAATCCCCGCCCATGGGGCAGGGATTCTCTATTATTTCAAGACTACTTTAAAAAGTAATCTTATGCTGAATGGATTGAATCTAGTTGCAGGAACTCAGGTTGTCAGTTTCCTGAAGGTCCCAATCACGTGAATCATCCGGCATATTTTTAAAATATTCACATGCATTGGAATCTCCCAGAAGTTTCCAGCGGAACCATGCAAGTCCCATTTCGCTCGCATAGCTCTGAGGGATCGGGGTCATATGTGATGCGCCAACTGCTTCGTACCACGCTTTTTCAAGGTTGCTGGGCAGTTCATCATAACCATCGCTCACCCAACTTGCGCTGACAAGTCCATCACTGGAACCATTGAACATGGAGATGGGTGAATAAATCTGAGCATATAAATCATCCCAGTTATATGGAGAATCCCCATAACCATGGGCTGGTTCAATTGCAAACCCGGTATAAGTTCTTGCGCTACCCCATTCCTGCTCAGCACGGTATACACCCAGAATGGCTCCGCCGCCGCCCTGAGAGTGTCCGGTAAATCCGTATTTGGTATCTGCAATATCAGGATATTCTGCTATAACTGTTTCAATGGCCGTAATGGCCTGTGTTCCCTGACCGGTGTCTGAATCTTCATAACAGGCAGCGATAAAGCCGTGGCTGGCATAGTTCTCTAAAATATCGCTATACATACTACAACTTGCGCCAGTACCGTTGGCCAGATGAATAACCGGAACCTTGCAGCCCTCAGGTAAATTCTGGGGAATCCACATTTTGACGTTGCCGACGGTATCGTTATCGACGCTATACGGACCATCATCAGTGAAGTCTTGAACATCCGGCAGGCAAGTCGTTCCACCACCACCACCACCACCGCCGCTCCCATCGTCGCCGCTGATGACTACGTCATCAATTCTAAATCGCTCATAATATCCATTTGCATTTGAACGGAACCGGATGTAAAGAGTCGCTTGTTCATCGGCACCGGTGCCTAACTGTACAGAGTTTTCGCCCCAGCCATCGTCATAGGTTTCAAGTGTGTTCCAGTTTGAACCGTTTGTTGACCACTCCACCGTTAGCGCTTCACCATAATCATAAGCATATGTGAATCGAGCATACTGAAGTGTAATGCTTTCAAAGCCTACGGTGTTCACTACTTTTACAAGATAGCCGGTATCATCAATCATGGCTGCATAGCTGCCGTTGTAAGATGAAGTGCTGATTGATTCATCACCGTTTGATCCCCAATCTCCTGCTGATAGGTTTCCACTTTCGAATCCATCCTGAAATATGACCGCTGCTTGTGAAGCAGCTGGCACAAGGGCAATGCTGATCATAAAAGATAGAACAGCTAATGAGTAAAAAAATGATCCTTTTTTCATGCTACGATTCCTCCAATTCTGCGTTAATAAAAAAATGTCTTGGAAAAAAAGATCAAATTACTCTGTAAACTTTTCCTCAGACATATCGGCTAATTGCTGATCGGCTGAAAAATTTGCCTTTAAATCAGAGATTAACCATAAAATATTTTACTATATTAATTCATAAAGCATCTCAAAAAACTTAAGATGAACAATGTTAGTGATTAACGTTGTTTGTTATTTCTAATCTCTCTTTTTTTTGCAAAAAAGCCACGAATTTAAACGGGGTTAATCATTTATAAAAAGTTACTAAATGATTAAAATTATTAGAGATAAATTAAATTTATCAGTTTTCCGATGTATTGTGAACAGACTAAAGTTTGGTTTTTTTATTTATTTTATTAAACTCAAAAAGGCTTTAACCATACTAAAGTTAGGGTTATTACAAAAAAGATGTGATGATATGTATACGACGCGCTAAATCAATTAAAATTTGATGTTTTTCATTCAGGAGATGATACCATGGAAAATCCCATGTGTGATAGGTGTATTAAAGGCAGTTGCACTAAAATCAGAAAATGGCTCAATATTCTGACTGGATCAATCACATCTATGTGGCTGTTATAAACCGATGTGGCTGTTATCAGCCATTCTGCTTGAAATCAACAACCATTCAATCCTGCCTAATTTTCCAAGAAGATTGATAACTCTACTTTTACATAGAACCCAACAGACTATCACAGGAATTGCCTTTAGTTTATTCTTATTTTTATACTGGTTGATATCGGCCAGGTAGCTTTAAAATTTATTTATTCAATGTCGTATAATACCCCAACAAGACTGATTATAAACCCTTTAAAAAATATTACTCTTCTGGCACATATGTTGCTGATACAATAGCTATCGGAGAATTTTAAGGCAAAAGCAAAAAGAGAGACATGGAAATTTCGAATCTAAAATAACAGGAGGAAACAGCAAATGCAGAAAAGAGTAATAGCAATTTGTACGGGAATTTTTTTATTAGGCTTTACCAGTTTTGCCCAGGCATCACTCACAACCATCGGTACTGCAACCTATGGAGGCTCAGACTACAACCTGATCTTAGATGACAACAACAACGGCAACATGGTGGTTTGGCTTGACTATACACATAGCTGGACAAATTGGTCTGCTCAAAACGGTTGGGCAGCTACACTGGATTCAGCTTTAACTATCAACACAAATGGATATGATATTGATTGGGGAGATAGTTCATGGCGTCTGCCAACCGGGTTCCCAGCAAGAGAATTTGATGACCTCTGGTTCAATGAATTTGATTTTGTTCATGGGGGAGGTTCTGGGATAAACGGTGCATACACTGCAGATGAACTAAACATAAAAGGCTTTACAAATATTACAGATGCTTCAAATTACTGGACATCCACATACTATTATAACGGTGATGCTAGACAGCATTCTTTGAGGTTCGGTCAAGAATACATATGGGGCGCGAACTTTTCCGCATATGGAATGGCAATACACACTGTTAACTCCAGTGAAATTGTACCCACGCCTGTTCCTGGTGCTATCTGGTTACTTGGCTCCGGTCTCATTGGTTTAGTAGGACTAAGACGTAAAAAAGATTGATGATTTCTTTTGTTATTAGTGGCTGCAATTAAAGTTAGATTGGTGGACATTAGTATTCAAAATTTCCTCATATTTATTTGTGATGTCTGCCACAAGATATTGCATTTCAGCTTAAACGGGGGATTGGTTTTTTACCCATCCCCCCTGAGAAATTATTTGTAAATATTTTCAATCCGATAAATTGCTTCCTTATCACTTACTTTTCCAAGATATTTTTGAGTTGTTGTCTGTCCGGGAAAAGGACACATTCATAGATAATGCTATATTTTTAAAAAATAATGAATTCTGACATTTTATACCACAGATAGTCACGAGAACATCAAATCAAACAATGATTTTGCAATCACAAGTTTTTTGATGTATCATTTCCGAGATATCCCTTTATATAAAATTTGAGCAAAATAAGATGAAGGCAAAATATGACCTTTTTTAAGTATTTTACTCCAATAACATACTGGCTGTTGGTTTTGATGTGGTCATTCATATTTTTATTTTATATCAATAGGTTAAGGTCAAAAACACTAAATGGACGGCTCCTCTTTATACTTTTAACAATATTGGCAATTGATTCTTTTCGGACGTTATTTGAAAGTGCATATTTTGGATTCTGGTATACGTCTCTGGTGGGTTTTTTACCAAAAACTGTTTATACTTTTTTGGTACGTCCTGAAATAGTATTCATACCAAAAAGCCTAAATGTTATTGCCGCAATCGCTGTGATAGTTATCTTAATATATCGCTGGATTCCACAAGAAGAACACGAAAAAAAATATCTAAATGATTTGGTAGATAAACAAACTGAAAAACTTTCAAAAAGCAATAAAATGCTTAATAATGAAATCGCCGAACGAAAACTGATTGAACAAGACTTACGTGAAAGTGAGAAATATCTTGATAATATCATCAGCAATATTGGCGACCCGGTTTTCGTAAAGGACAACCAAAGTAGACTTTTACTCGTCAATGATGCCTTTTGCAAACTTTTTGATCTTACGAGAGATAGCATAATAGGCAAAACACTTGCTGAAGAAGTTCTTTTGGATGAACAGGAAAGTTTTTTGAAGATTGATAATCAGGTACTCACAACTGGGCAGGAAAATATAACTGAAGAGTCGCTTACAGTCAGAGGTGGGCAAACCCAAACCATTTCAACAAGGAAAACACGATTTGTTGATAACAACGGTAAAAAGTACCTGGTTGGTGTAATTCGTGATCTCACTGACCGTAAAAATACGGAAAAAGCTTTGATAGAAAAAACAGAGTTTCTTGATAAAGTCATAGAGAGTGCTGCGCTAAGCACCTGGATTTCGGATGAGAAAGGAACCGTAATCAGGACAAATCCCGCTTGCCTTGATTTGTTTGGTGCGACGGAGGATGAAGTTATTGGGAAATACAATCTATTCCAAGATATCGTAATTGAAAAAAATGGATTCATGCCAGATATCCGGAAGGTTTTTGAAAAAGGAAAATCCGTAAACATTGTGATCGATTATGATTTTGCCTCAGTGGACCATGTAGCTGTGAAAAAAGCTACCCACAAAACAATCAATTCAATATTTACACCAATAAAAGATGCCTCTGGAAAGGTTACAAACGTCATTGTCCAAACAATAGACCTTACCGATATAAAAAAGATGGAACAAGAGCTGATTCAATCCAGTAAAATGGAATCTATAGGGAAGTTGGCAGGTGGTATTGCCCACGAATTCAACAATATACTCAGCATCATCATTGGTAACAATGAACTTGTTATGCAAGAATTACCTGAATGGAACCTTGCAAGGGAAAGCACTGAAGAGATCCGAATCGCAGGAATGCGTGCCAGGGATGTGGTAAAACAGCTCTTAACCTTCAGCAGGCAGGACAGTGCTGTAAAAAAGGTTATAAATTTCAGATCTGTTGTTCAGGAATCCATGAAACTGATTCGGTCATCAACCCCGACAAATATTGAGATTCAACAAACGTTTTCTGATGATGTTTACCCGGTTTTGGGCAATGAGACCCAGATTAATCAACTGCTTATTAATCTATGCAGTAATGCGGTGGATGCTATGCCGACAGCAGGAGCTGTAATGGCGGTTGAGCTTTTAAATGAAATCGTGGATGAAAACCAGGCAAGGCACCATCCAGGTTTAAAACCGGGTCAGTACGTCAAGTTAAAAGTAAGAGATAATGGTATTGGGATGGATAAAACAACAATCGATAGAATATTTGAACCCTATTATACGACTAAAGAAATTGGAAAAGGATCAGGCATTGGGCTTGCAGTCGTCCACGGTATCGTTAAACGACATGGTGGTTTGATCATTGCTGACAGCCAGCCCGGCCAGGGAAGTGTCTTTATTTTATTTTTCCCAGTTCATGAAGGACCATTAGAAGATAAAAAAGATGAAGACTTTGAGCTTCCTACAGGTGATGAATGTATCCTATATGTTGATGATGAACCAGCGATAGCAAAATTGGGCAAACGTCATTTAGAGCATCTCGGTTACACAGCTGAGTCAACAACTGATCCATTAGAGGCATTGGAGATGGTAAAAACAGATAAAGATAAATTTGATCTGGTGATTTCAGATATGGCCATGCCGAATATGACAGGGGATCAATTGATCACTGAGATTTTAAAAATTCGACCTGATATGCCAGCGATTATCTGCACAGGTTATAGTGCTAAAGTTTCTGAAAAAGATGTTGCGAAGATTGGAGTCAGTTCGTTTGCCATGAAACCACTGGACAAAGC
>JAWSVH010000187.1:0-5607 GCA_033852015.1 Desulfobacula sp. | reverse complement strand
GGCCACGCATCCATCCGTTCCTACATTGCCACCGGCTTTACCAAAAGCTTGACGAACTTCTGCAATGGTTCTGTTTTTATTATCCGTCATACATTCAACCAAAACAGCCACACCACCCGGACCATATCCTTCATATACGATCTCCTCGTAGTTCACCCCTTCCAACTCACCGGTTCCCTTTTTAACGGCCCGTTCAGAAGTATCTTTGGGCATATTCTGAGATCTGGCGGTGCCCAAAGCGTGCCTCAGTCTTGGGTTGGCTTCCGGATCTCCTCCACCCATACGGGCTGCAACCGTAATCTCTTTTATCAACTTGGTGAACAGTTTGCCTCGTTTTGCATCTGCAGCACCTTTTTTATGCTTTATGGTTGACCATTTACTATGTCCTGACATTTTTTATATCCCCCTTCACTTCTTCCCTTTTGCTATAATATATATTTCTTTACTTTGTTTCCTGCAACTGTCCGGTTTAAATATTTTACATGTCTTAAACTTTGACTTAACATTTTTTTGAAAGGCATTAAAGTCATTTCCCTGGAAGATCTTACAGACAAAATTACCATTTGGGGCCAGCCAATCATCTGCCACCTGTAACGCCATACTACAAAGATCAAAGGACCGAAATGCATCCACATCTTTTCTTCCGGTGGTTGCAGGAGCCATATCACTGATAACGCAATCAACCCCTTTAATTTTTTCTAAAAAAGAGGCATCTTCTAAATTTAATATATCATCTTTAATCGCCATGACATTATCAGGTAATTTTATATCCACAGACTTTAAATCAATCCCAAACACTTTTCCCTGGACACCCACTTGTTTTGCCGCATACAACAGCCAAGATCCAGGCGCACAACCCAAATCTAACACCTGATCATTTTTTTTTATTATCTTAAATTTTTGCTGTATCTCCTCCAGCTTATATATCGATCTGGCCGGATAATTTTCGGCTTTTGCTTTCCGGGTCAAATGGTCTTCCCACTGGTTTGAACCGGTCTTAGAACCTGGCTTAGAACCTGGCTTTAACCCCGATTTTTTACCTGTATTTTTATTTTTTTTTGCAGGCATTAAAACAACACCTCCATAGCATCTTTAAGAAACCGAATACTTTCAATGGTCATCCCGTCAACCTTCGATAATTGTTTAATAGAGCCCGCTGGAACAAGGCACTTTGTAAATCCCATCTTTGCAGCTTCCTTTATTCTCGATTGAACATGACCCACCGCCCGGATTTCTCCGGTCAGACCAATTTCTCCGATTAACAGTGTCTCTTTATCCACTGGTTTATCTAAAAAGCTTGAAGCCAAGGCAGAAGCAATGGCAAGATCTGCACCGGGTTCTACAATTTTTACCCCGCCGGTGACATTCATAAAAATATCCAGCCCTGATAAATTCATCCCCAATCGTTTTTCCATCACAGCGGCAATCAAAGAGACCCTATGATTATCAAGCCCAAGCACTGTACGTCGTGGTGTACCCAAACTTGAACTGGACACCAGGCCCTGAATTTCAACCAATATAGGACGGGTACCTTCCATACAAGCCGTGACTACAGATCCCGGCGCCACCGTCGAACGTTCCGCTAAAAAAACAGCCGACGGATTGGGAACCTGGGACAGGCCCTTTTCATTCATTTCAAAGACACCGATCTCGTTTGTAGAGCCAAATCGATTTTTAACCGCCCTTAAAATCCTGAACACATGGCTTTTATCCCCCTCAAAATAAAGAACGGTATCCACCATATGTTCCATTATTCTGGGGCCGGCAATGGCACCCACTTTAGTAACATGACCCACCAAAAAGATTGGCAAACCTGTTGTCTTTGCCAGCCTCATAAATTGCATGGCAGCTTCTCTTATCTGGGTCACACTGCCAGGAGTAGATGCAACATCCGGATGGAAAACGGTCTGAATAGAATCAATAACTAGGGCATCATATTTTGATTTTTCAACCAACGCCGTAATGGAATCCAAATCGGTTTCCGATACGACAAACAAAGAGGACCCATTTGATTTAAGACGCTTCCCCCGCATGGATAACTGGAGAACAGACTCTTCCCCGGAAACATACAGACATTTTTTGCCCATATTTGATAAAGTTGATAAAACCTGAAGCATGAGAGTCGATTTTCCAATCCCGGGATCTCCACCAATCAGAACCAAAGATCCATCCACAATACCGCCACCCAGTACCCGGTCAAATTCGTCCATCCCGGTCTTAACCCGACTGGTTGAAGTTACCTCAACAGAATCTATCGGTACAGGTTCAGGCAGAAAGGCTGCACCTTTCTTTTTTGTCATCCCTGAGATAAGGCGCTCTTCTATCAAAGTGTCCCAATCGCCACATTCCGGGCATTTTCCCATCCACTTTGGCGCTTGCCCACCGCATGACTGACACCTGAATATAAATTTATCCTTCTTTTTCAATTCTATATTAACCTATATATTTTAACTATTCATAAAGAACGAAACCATATCATTTTGTGGTATTTTTATCAAGATTACCGCAAGAACACGGTATGACACGCATTAAAAAGGAAGATGTTGTAAAAAGGAAGGAATAACAACTTAAATTTGAAAGGTCTATTCGAAGATCAGATAACCGGCAGATTTATGATAAACTTTGTCCCTTTGTTTGGTTCTGAAAACACATGCATTTCGCCACTATGGTTTTCGGTAATAATAAAATAGGACACAGACAAACCAAGTCCTGTACCTTTATCCACAGGTTTAGTTGTAAAAAATGGTTCGAAAATCCTCTTGCGAATATCTTCTTCCATTCCAGGGCCATTATCCTCAATCTCTATTGAAATATATCCACCCAATTTTTTGACTTTTAAAATAAACGTGGGCTCCTCAGAAGATTGGAAATGATGCATGGCTTCTGCTGAATTTTTCAAAATATTAAAAATAACCTGCTGAATTTCGCTGATTTCACACAAGACAAGCGGTATATCAGATTCATATTCCCGGACAATCTTTATCTTTTTAAAATCATACTGCTTTTTTAAATTATAATCACTTTTTGCCACCTCAATGGTCTGATCAAGCAACTTGGGAATATCCTGCATGACTTTTCCTGAAAAATTCTTTCGTGAAAAGCTAAGCATATTCTGAACAATTTTAGAGGCTCTGACTCCTGCTGCATGAATTGATTCTAATTGTCGAACAATTCCTCGCTGTTCCATAAAGGCCCTGATCTGGTCCATTGTGATACCGACGTGTTGGGCCATTTTTATACTGGCGGGGATATCACCTTTAATTCGATTGAGCACCACTTGGGCATTTTGCATCATTCCTGCCAGCGGGTTATTTATTTCATGGGCCATCCCGGCAGCCAACCCACCCACAGAAAGCATTTTTTCGGACTGCACCACCATTTCTTCCATGCGGACATGTTCTGTAACATCATCCACCCTGATAACTCCTCCCTCGATATCATCTCCCATTAAAGGATAAACTGTAATCTCTTCATAAATTGTTCCCTGGGCTGTGGAGGTCACCTGTTTTGGAAAAAAATAAGAGGTCCGGTTTCTAATGTTCTTTCTAATTTGCGGCATAAAAGGTTCCATCTGTGAAAGCACCTCAACCAAAGGCTTTGAAATTGCTTCGGAAGCCTCTATGCCATAATATTTTTCTGCTTTATGATTCCATTTGGTAATCTTAAACTCTCTGTCGAGGCTAAACAAAGCACTTGGCATGGAGTTAATAATACTATCAATGAAACTATTGGTTGTTTTAAGCTGTTCTTCTGCCTGCTTCAGATCAGAGATATCAATGGTAATACCGATCACACCAGTATCACCATCTTGTTCTTTGAAAGGAACTTTTTTAGTTGAATACCATTTAGTCTGGGCTGTGGACATCTCATATGATTCATTTACCACGCTTAATGTCTGGCCAGTTTTTATGACTTGCTGGTCATCTTCCAACATCTGGGCCACAACACCAGGATCTTGGGCTACATCTTTATGCAACTGCCCGGTAACCTCTTCCACGGTGCTTTGCAACTGGTCTGCTACTGCCTTATTCACCACTAAAAATCGACCGTTTTTGTCCTTTACAAATATCATGTGAGGGATCATATCAATAATTAAACGTAAAAATGATTCACTCTTTTCAAGTGCCAAACTTGTTTTATGATGCCGCACCACCTCGAATTGTAAAGATTCTACTTTCTCTTTAACGGCATTGCGCATGGTCAGAAGGTTATCAGCAAGTATACCCAGTTCATCTTTTCTATGAACATCAATAGGGTGATCCAAATCACCGGCAGCAATTTTCTCTGAACTCTGCTTTAAGTCCTGTAACGGTTTTATAAATTTTAAATTTAAGACTAAAAGCAAAACAAGTCCTAAAATGAAATCTAAAATTATCACCTGAAAAAAACTATTTAACTTCAGGGCTTGAATCTTTTCATGCAAGAAAGACATCGTCACTATAATCTCAAGTTTTCCCAGGTATTCTGAATCAAAGGTAATGGGATACTCTATTTTTTTTATACCTTGTTCATGAAGATTGGATGTCTCTTCATTATCTCCTAAAGAAATATATTCCCGATCCAAATCCCAAATGGTAATTTTTATGATTTCAGGCTTTTTTAAGGCTGCTTTACAGATGGCAATCGATGTTTCATCATCAAAATTAAATAATGCTGTGGAAAGACTTGCAGAAAGCTGAACTGCTTCATTTTTCAACGATACATTTAACTTATTTTCTAAGGAAATAGTCTGAGTCCGAACCTGATATACACCAAAAAGCGTTAAAACAATCGTGGATAAACCAATAACGATTAAGCTCAACTGGACAGAAAGATGTCTTAGGCTGAACTTTTTTTGCTTTTCTGATGGCGCAATAGTTTCTTTTTTCAAATTCAATCGCACTCTTTAATTAATATAATTTAATTAAACTAAAATTAAGGTTATCATACAAATATGAAAATGCAATCAGATTTAGCACATACCATGTTTAACACCAAGCTGATGGATTGTAATCTTGCGGTGTATTTAGTATGATACCTGCCAGTATCATTTTAAATAATTTATAAGACAACAGGCATCAATTGTGTTTCTTCCGACCACAAAAAAAGAATTAAAACAACTCAACTGGGATACGCTGGACATTATCCTTGTAACAGGGGATGCCTATATTGATTCACCATTCATCGGCGTTGCCATTATCGGTAAAGCCCTTATAGACAAGGGCTTTCGGGTCGGCATCATTGCACAACCTGACATGGACAGCCCCGAAGATATTACCCGGCTTGGGGAACCTGCTCTTTTCTGGGGTGTCACAGGCGGGTGTATAGACTCAATGGTGGCCAATTACACGGCCTTAAAAAAACGAAGAAAAAAAGATGACTATACTCCGGGTGGAATAAACAACCAACGCCCGGATCGTGCTGTTATAAAATATTCCAATCTAATCAGAAGATATTTCAAACAAACTTGTCCCATTGCTCTGGGAGGTATTGAAGCCAGCCTCAGGCGAATTGCTCACTATGATTTCTGGTCCAATAAGGTTAGACGGTCTATCCTCTTTGATGCAAAAGCAGATTATCTTTTATTTGGCATGGCACACAAAACAATTATAGAATTTGCCCAGGCCA
>JAWSVH010000186.1:0-7861 GCA_033852015.1 Desulfobacula sp. | reverse complement strand
GGTTTTTCTGTTCGTTTTGTGGTAAAAACCAAAAAGAGGTCAAGAAGCTGATTGCAGGGCCAAGTGTTTATATTTGCAATGAATGTATCAAATTATGCGGTGAGATAATTGATGATGAGGAAAAAGAAAAGGCAGCAGTCCAAGATGGCCTGAAGGATTTTCTAACTCCTAAGCAAATAAAAGCATTGCTTGATGCCTATGTTATTGAACAGGACAGGGCCAAAAAAGTTCTTTCTGTGGCGGTATATAATCATTATAAGCGTTTGACTTCAAGTATCGAAAAAAAAGACGATGACGTGGAAATTCAGAAGAGTAATATCCTCATTATCGGACCCACCGGTTGTGGAAAAACGCTTCTTGCCCAGACGCTTGCCAGATTTTTGGATGTGCCGTTTGCCATCGCAGATGCCACCGCTTTAACCGAGGCCGGTTATGTGGGTGAGGATGTTGAGAATATCGTTCTTTCTCTTGTTCAAAATGCCGATTACGATGTCGAAAAAGCTCAGAAGGGCATCATTTATATTGATGAAATCGATAAGATATCCCAGCGGGGAGATAACCCTTCCATTACCCGTGATGTGTCCGGAGAAGGTGTCCAGCAAGCCTTGTTAAAGATTATCGAAGGTACCATTGCCAGCATACCTCCTAAGGGTGGAAGAAAGCATCCCCAGCAGGACTATGTTAAAGTGGATACCTCGAATATCCTTTTTGTATGCGGCGGGACTTTTACGGGGCTTGAAAAAGTTATTGAACGAAGAATTACCAAAAAAACCATGGGTTTTGGTGCTAAAATTGTTGGTAAAAAAGATGTGAATATTGGTGATCTGCTTGAACAGCTTAAACCTGAAGATTTAATTAAATTTGGTTTGATTCCTGAATTTCTTGGTCGTTTGCCGATTATCACCTCTATCGGTGAACTCAATGAGACATCCTTGGTTAAAATTTTAACAGAACCTAAAAATGCACTTGTTAAACAATATCAGGAACTGTTTAAGGTTGAGAATGTTAAGCTTCAGTTTACTGATGAAGCATTAGAGGCAATGGCTAAAGAAGCTGTTCAAAGAAAATCCGGTGCAAGGGGGCTTCGAGCAATTATGGAAGAAACCATGCTGGATATTATGTATGAACTTCCCTCAAAAGAGAATGTTAAAGAGTGTGTGGTCGGAGAAGAAGTTGTATTAAAGAATGAAGATCCGATTTTGCTTTATGAACAGCCAAAAAAACAGGCTTGAAAACAAAGAAAGTTCTAAAAATTAATGATCAATATTCCTAAGTTTTTTCATCAGGACGGTTCCGAGAGCACGAAAGAAAAGCTGCCTTTGGTACCGTTAAGAGATATGGTGTTGTTTCCTTTTATTACCACATCGGTTTTTGTGGGAAGGGAAAAATCTATCAAAGCCTTATCAGAGGCTATGTCTGCGGATAAGAAGATCTTTTTGACCACACAAAAAGATCCCGAAGTTTTAAAACCAAATATTAAAGATATTTTTCAAGCAGGTACCGAAGCTAAAATTACCCAGCTTTTGAGATTACCGGATGGCACAGTCAAGGCATTGGTTGAGGGTCAAAAAAGGGGTAAGGTTGTTAAGCTAGTGGACGAGGCGGGTTGTCTTTATATTGAATATATCGAAGTGCATGAAGAACTCATGTCAGGCACCGCACGGGAAGCTGCCATACGGACCGTTACCGAGGCGTTCCAACACTATTCTGAACTTTCTAATGCCGTTTCCAAAAGTTTCTTTAAGAATCTTGATGCACTTGCTGAGGATGAATCCCGGTATGCAGATACGATTGCATCCCAGATGCCGCTTAAAGTCGCAGATAAACAAAAATTACTTGAATGCTATAATATTGAAGAAAGATTTTTCCTTTTACTTAAGATGATTCAAAAGGAAACTGAAGTGTTTACCATGTCCCAGAAAATAAAGGGACGGGTAAAAGACCAGATGGAGACGCTTCAAAAGAAACATTATCTCAATGAACAGATGCGGGCCATCAAAAAAGAGATGGGTGATGATGGTGGAACGTCTGAATTTTCAGACCTTGAAAGTAAAATCAAGCGAAAGAGAATGTCAAAAGAAGGCGCTTCCATGGTGAGAAGGGAGTTTGAGAAATTAAAGATGATGTCTCCTATGTCATCTGAAGCCACCGTGGTTAGAAATTATATAGATTGGTTGATCTCCTTGCCCTGGTTTAGAAAAAACCGCTCCAGGGATGATTTGAAAAAAGCGGAACAGATTTTGGATCGAGATCATTATGGACTTGAAAAGCCAAAAGAAAGAATTCTTGAATATTTGGCAGTACAAATTCTGGTAAAAAAGATAAAGGGTCCTATTTTGTGCCTTGTGGGACCGCCGGGAGTGGGGAAAACATCTCTGGTCCGTTCGGTCGCGTCTGCTACAGGAAGGTCGTTTGCAAGGATCTCTCTTGGTGGTGTCAGAGACGAAGCCGAGATACGGGGTCATAGAAGAACGTATGTGGGTGCTATGCCGGGAAAGATTATTCAGACCTTGAAAAAAATAGGGTATAATAATCCGGTATTCTGTTTGGATGAGATTGATAAAATGACCGCTGATTTCAGGGGAGACCCGTCATCTGCATTGTTGGAAGCTTTAGATCCTGAGCAGAATAAAACCTTTAATGATCATTACCTTGAAGTCGATTATGACTTGTCTCAGATTCTTTTTATTACAACGGCCAATTCATTATACGATATTCCAGCACCTTTAAGGGATCGTATGGAGGTCATTCATATACCCGGTTATACTACATATGAAAAAGAAAAAATTGCAACAGGATATCTGATCCCCAAACAGTTAAGTGAAAATGGATTGAGTACAACAGATGCCGTTTTTTCTAAGAATGCCATTTACACTGTCATTAAAAGATATACAAGGGAAGCCGGGGTGAGAAATCTTGAACGTGAAATTTCTTCGGTGTTCAGAAAAATTGCTAAGGAAATCGTTCAAACCGGCAACAGAAAACTGCACAAAATCACCACAGTCTCACTGGTTAAATATCTTGGACAGCATCGTTTTAGAGACAGTGTGCTTGAAAAAGAAGACAAAATAGGCATTGTGACGGGCCTTGCATGGACCCAGGCCGGTGGAGAGCTGTTGACCATCGAGGCGGTTACTATGCCGGGGAAAGGCAATGTAATGGTTACAGGGAAGCTTGGAGATGTCATGAAAGAGTCTGCCCAGGCCGCTGTTAGTTATGTCCGGTCTCGCAGTGAAGAATTAAATATCGATAAAGATTTTTATAAAGATCTGGATATTCATATCCATGTGCCCGAGGGGGCAATCCCAAAAGATGGTCCATCTGCCGGGATATCCATGTGCGCGGCTGTGGTTTCTGTGTTGACCAAAAAACCGGTGTCCAGAAAAGTGGCCATGACAGGTGAAATTACCTTGCGCGGAAGGGTCTTGCCCATCGGTGGTTTGAAAGAAAAATTATTGGCAGCCCATGCCAATGGAATTAAAAAAGTGATTGTATCTGCAGAAAACGAGAAAGATATGAAAGAAATCCCTAAGTCCATTTTAAATCAAATGGAAATTGTATATGCCCAAGATATGTCTCAGGTACTTGAAAACGCCTTATTATAAAGGATGTATATCACAGGAGTGATATGAATTCTGCCATGGCGGTTGTTTCATCTTTTGTGGCAATGGACCGTCGAATATCAATAATTCTTTTGTGTTCCTCTTTATCCATTAACAGGTCTTCTTTTCTTGTGCCGGATTTATTAATATTGATGGCTGGCCAGATTCTGTTTTCTGCACAATCTCTTGAAAGTACCAGATCCATGTTGCCTGTGCCCTTAAATTCCTGATAAATAATATCATCCATGCGACTGCCGGTATCCACTAATATAGTTGCGACAATAGTTAAAGAACCGCCGTTTTCTAGCTTTCTTGCTGCGCCAAAGATCTTTCTGGGAAATTCCATGGCATTGGCACCCAACCCCCCACTTAGTGTTTTGCCGTGGCTATCTGTATCTGCATTGAATGCCCGGGTCATACGTGTCAGAGAATCAATGAAAACCACTGCATTTTGTCCGATTTCAGCACACCGGATGGCAGTATGCATGGCCAGGCGAGTCATTCTCATGTGTTGCCCGATTTGCTGGTCAGCAGAAGAGTATAGAACATGGGCATCTTTAAGGCCTCTTCGAAAATCAGTCACTTCTTCAGGGCGTTCATCGACCAATAGAACGAAGACTTTGGATTCAGGATGGTTCATGACCACGGAATTGGCCATATGTCTTAAAATGGTTGTTTTACCGGATTTTGGCGGGGAAATAATCAGGCCTCGTTGGCCCATGCCAAGCGGTACAATCAAATCAAGTGCTTTTCCTGTGATATCATCATCATTCTGAGTAATTTGATACTGTTCAAAGGGATTTATGCTGGTCTGGTCCTGCAGAAGAGGGGTGTTGACGAACTCTTCATAGGGAAGTTTATTGATCGTTTCGATCCTGAGCAAGGCAAGGTTCGGATTTCCAGGAGATTTTTGTTCTCCAAAACCTTCTATAAAACTACCTTCTTTTAAATTCAGTTTTCGAATGAGGCTGTTGGGAACGTATGTATTTTCTGGACGGGGTTGAAAGTTTTCTTCAATACATCTTAAGAACCCAAAACCCTTATCCATAATTTCAAGGTATCCTTGAACAGGTTCCATACTAAAACTCCTTTGCAGATATTCAGGATTAAAAAATCAAGAACAATCGATTGATTGTTAGTATACCCATTAACAAAGATCAGGTGGGGTATTTTTTTAAACACAGTTTCAAGTTTTTTTGAATGAAAAGAAAAGTTGAATTGGTTTATAATGTTTAATGTATAGCATTTTTATTTATGGCTTGCAAGCAAGGTGATGGGTTAATTTTTTTTGATAGTTTTTGCTTGACACATATTTTTATTGTTGCTATAAGTCAGCTGTTTTTCGGGCGATTAACTCAGTTGGGAGAGTGCAACCCTTACAAGGTTGAAGTCGCAGGTTCAAGCCCTGCATCGCCCACCAAAAAAAAGTGATATTCGGGGGTGTAGTTCAGTTTGGTTAGAACGCTTGCCTGTCACGCAAGAGGTCGCGAGTTCGAGTCTCGTCACTCCCGCCACAATAAAAAAAGAGCGTCAGATGAAAAATCTGACGCTCTTTTTTGTTTTTGGCGTACTATTTAGTTACAGCCGTTAGCTGATGTTATCAAGTTCTTCGATGATGGCTTGTCCCATCGCTTTGGTATCTACAGCCTGATCTTTTTCTTCAGTAAGGTCTGCTGTGAAGATTCCTTTTTCAAGGACATTTGAGATAGCAGTTTCAATGGCATCTGCAGCTTCTGATAGACCAAAGGTGTATTTAAGCATCATGGCTCCCGATAAAATTTGGGCAATGGGATTTGCAATGCCTTTTCCTGCGATGTCAGGAGCTGACCCTCCTGCTGGCTCATAAAGGCCGAATTTTTCTTCATTCAGGCTTGCAGAGGCCAAGAGTCCCATGGAACCGGTTATCATGGCACATTCGTCTGAAATGATATCTCCAAACATATTGCCACATAAAAGCACATCAAATTGATGGGGGTCTTTGACCAGTTGCATGGTGGCATTATCTACATAAATATGGTTTAAGGTCACATCGGGATATTCTTTGGCTATTTCTGTAACCGTTTCTCGCCAGAGAACCATAGAAAAAAGCACATTGGCTTTATCAACAGAGGTCACAATATTATTTCTTTTTCGGGCAGCTTCAAACGCCATTCTAGCAATTCGTTCGATTTCAAAGCGCGAGTAGACCATGGTATCAAATGCTTTTTCGTTGGGGCCTTCTCCCTCTCTTCCTTTAGGCTCTCCAAAATAAATACCGCCGGTCAGTTCTCGGATGCACAGGATGTCAAAGCCATCTTTAACAATTTCAGGTTTTAATGGAGAGGCAGATGCAAGGGTGGAAAAGACTTTGGCAGGGCGTAGGTTACAATAGAGGCCAAAATGTTTTCTTAGAGGTAAAAGTGCGCCTCTTTCGGGTTGTTCGGCCGGAGGAAGACTTTCCCACTTTGGGCCACCCACTGATCCAAATAGTATTGCATCACTTTGCTCGCACAAAGTAAGCGTTGATTCTGGTAATGCATTGCCATGGTTATCAATGGCAGCGCCGCCAACATCAGCAAATTCGTATTCAAATTCAAATCCAAAAAGAGCTTGGGCTTTTTTAAGAACTTTAATAGCCTGTTCCATCACCTCGGGGCCAATTCCATCGCCTGGCAGTACTGCAATCTTGTTCAAAACGGTGTTCTCCTAATAGTTATTGTTATATTATAAAGGCCTTATTTTATATGAAATAATATAATTTGCAATAGCTAATTTTAGTTTTTATAAAGAAAGTTTAGCTATACTGGATATTAAATGCGCAGATGATGAATGCTCTTGCGAAAAAAAGCTATCTAATCGCGTATTAAATAGCGATGGATATCTATAGGGAAGAGATAAAGCCTGGTACGGGAAAACGATTATTCCATTTCGGGTTAAATATTATTTAACTTCGGAGGACTTTTACAGCCGATAAGCCTCGATCGTTTTCTTCAACCTCAAATTGAACGCGTTCTCCTTCTGAAAGTGTTTTAAAACCAGACATTTCGATGGATGAAAAATGGACAAATACATCGTCGCCTTCTTCTTGCTCAATAAACCCGAAACCTTTTTTTGAATTAAACCATTTGATTTTTCCTTCCACCAAAATTCTTCCTCCTTAACTAAGCATTAATTCAATATATTTATGAAAAATTTGCTCTGGGTAACGCTTTGTGCAGAGCAACCCTTATAATTTTGGAGTGTTGTAATTATGGAGTATTACTTGTTTTTATAAAATGCAAGAAAAAAAAGGGAGAACTGAAAAAAATCAGTTCCCCCCTTTTATTGTAGTATTATAGCTGGTGTACTATTTTCTATTTCCGTACTCTGCATAGGCCATGGCAGTAAGTCTGTATACCAGGTGGGCCATTTTTGAAAATGGAAGAAAGAAAAACAGTAAGAAGATTGAAATCAGATGCAGATAGTAGACGAAGTAAGTGATTACTTCCATACCAGCAATCCGAGTCATCTCACTTAGCATACCCGTCAGGCCCAGGGCAAAAACGACACCAAGGATGAACCAGTCTTTATATGCTGTGAGTTGGTCTTCTTTATGATCCAGTCTGCTTTTAATCATCATTCCACTACCAATAACCAAAGCAACACCAGCGATATTTGCGACCCATTTGATGGGATTAAACATCGTGTAGGGACCGGCACTTTTGAAAAGATACAACAACATTCCGCAGACAGCGGTCACAACAAAAAGTCCGATAAATGAATACAATACCATCATGTGAGGTGTTGCACGCTCTTTATTGGTTTCACATTCATTAAATTTGTCATGTTTGAGAACCGTAGGAATTATGCGGATAAGCGCTTGGAAAAGGGCTTTATAGTCCAAAGCAGTCTTGTCCGTTTTTCCTTCTAGAACCGCATTTTCATGAATATCATTCAAGAATCTTTTAAGACCGAGGAAAAAAACAACGGTCACAAAAATGGCCGTGGGTATAAAGGTCATATCCACAAACCAGGTAGAAAAGAAATTTGCATGGGAAATAATCGGAGCAGCACCCTCTTCAACATGAGGTGCATGAGACCAATGTAAACGGCCACCAAGAATATCTCCAAAAATGCCATGGAAAATTTTCTCCATTACATCACCCATCTGAGTGGTAACAAATGCAAGAATTGCAAACCATAAAGCTGGAATTCCAATAACAAATGGAAGTTTTTTAGGATCGTTTACTGCTTGGGCTATAAATTTAGGTTGTGCATACTCAGTGATGGCTGCAGATCTT
>JAWSVH010000031.1:0-19269 GCA_033852015.1 Desulfobacula sp. | reverse complement strand
ACCCAAGAGTTTATTAAAGCATGATCAGGAAAATCTATCCTTCAACAAAGGCACCGAATCATATATGAGATATCTCTTGAAAACTCTTTATATGAAATATTTTTTCTTTCTTCGATAATTTTTTTAGGACTTTTAATCATGGTCTGATAATAATCAAGGAAACTTTGATTCTCAGGGGAAACATGATCTTTCGAACTGACCGGATGCACAATAGTATCACTGAGGATCCTGATATCCTTTGTAATATATGCTTCTTTTAAAATAGGCATGATTTTCTCACTAATATGAATCCATTCTTTAACGCCACTGCTTTCCAGACGAGACGCATTATTTACCGCTTTACCAATCGCTGTAACAATTCTTCTTTTCTGACTTCCCAAAGGACCAATCATAGCTGAGCCAATCTCCATCCCCGCACGAAAACAAATATCAGTTTGAACATCAGATATCAATTTTTTAACCCGACCGTCCGGATCCATAGAGTGCTCTCCTCTTTTGAGCAGATTTATTTCATTAAACGTTGATGAAATCGATAAAACCATCAACATGATTCTTTCATCAATTCCTATCGCTGGCTTGTTATTTCGAGCATCAAATGGAGATGCATTTTGTAAGAACACACAATCGCCCATAAAATTATCCACTCTGCAGCCATACTGATTCGCATTATTGGCAGCAATCTGATGACATAAATTCAGGATATAAAAATAATCTTTTGGGTGAAATTTTTTTCTTATGGTTGCAGATGCTACCATATCCATAAAGGCATAGACCCCATCAGTAATATTAACCGCCTCCATATTAAGCTGTTGAGCATTTACCCCCCCCACCGCTCTTAAATATTTTTTTTGTTCATCAAGCTCTTTTTCTTTTTGTTTCAATTCCAGAGCCGTTTTTCTAAGGTTCTTCTCTTTGCGCCATATAATATGGGCAGCCTGCCGCCCTCTTGCTTGACCAATATTAGCCAAAGAAGCCATTTCAATGGCAGAAATCAAGACATCCAATCTTTGTTTCAATAAAGATCCATGAATAAATTGTCCCTCTACTTTTTCAAGTAAATCTTCATCAATTGTATTAAAAACAATGGCACCATAATCCGGTATATATGCAGAAACGAAATTTTTTGATTTAAACTGCTTTACGATGTCCCTATTAATTTTCAACCCTGGAATCGCTTTAAATTCCTTACCATTATAAGAAAGGACAGAGATATTTGAGTGCTTAAATCTACCATCTTCAGCCGCATTAAGATTATCAATAATAAGAATTTTAACACCCTTTTCATAGAATTCTTTATGCGTTCGAAGTACAAAAGAAATAATACCATCACTCTCTATTTTTTCTCCAAATTGAGTGTCTTTATAAAGCCTGACAGGTGAGAGCCCTTTATATCTGACGATAAAGGTGCCAAAATATTTCAATAAAAGTCCGATACCCCCTTTACCATCAAATTTGTGCATAATACCCCTATCCCATTTTTCCGGAGGTAAGAACTTTGTATAGGTCCGATTTGTACCCAGCAACAGGCCCACTTGTTTTGCCTTCATTAATTTCAAAGAGAAAGACAAAAGAAGGGATAGAACATTTCTTTTTTTAAAAATAATTCGTTCAAATTTATCAATATTTAGCAATGTGAGCCTCATTTTTTGAATATGGACTTAAAAACATATCTGTTGTCATATCATCTTTATCTGTTTTATAAAAAATATTCTGGAAAAGAGATATCTCTTTTTGCCTGAACGAAATCAAAGACCCGATAAAAAAGACATGATAAATTCGGAACACATTGTCCGAGACAATATCCAGCAACCGATCCTTTCTTTGTTCCATTCGAACAATCCAGTCATTCAAAGTTTTAACGTAGTGGGGCCTGAAATTTTCCGCATTTAAAAGTTCAAAACCGGTCATTGATGCTAAACGAACAAGATCATGTTCAAACAATAATTCTCCGCCGGGAAACATATATTTATCCAAAAAAGAGTTTTCATATCCCTTTTTCCGTTTAATATTTGTTGTGATGGTATGCTGCAGAAATATCCCGCCTTTTTTAAGGCTTTTATAAACACAATTAAAAAAATGTGCCATATTCACTTTTCCGACATGTTCAGACATTCCCACACACGATATCTTATCAAATTGTTCTTTTCCCAGATCTCTATAGTTTAAGATTTTTATTTTTATCTTATTAGAAAGGCATTCATCTTCAATCCATTTTTGGGCATATTCTTTTTGTTCGCAACTTAATGTAATTCCGATAACGTTTACCCCATAATGCCTGGCTGCATATACAGCGAAATTCCCCCATCCACAACCAATATCCAAAAGTGTTTCTCCAGGCTTAAGCTTTAATTTTCTACAGACAATATCCATCTTTTCATTTTGAGCATCATCCATACTCGCACCCTCACTACGATAATACCCACAGGTATATCCCATGGTTTGGCCGAGAAACAACCGATAAAACGAACTTGGAACATCATAATGATATTCAATGTTTTCTTTTTCTTTTTCCTTTGCTTTTACAAACAATTTGGTAAGAAGTGTCAACCCTCCTTTTCTTTGGTCGGTAACTAACAACCTTTGACAAACCATTTCATACAGCTCTTTTATGCTACCGGAAATATCAAAATATCCTTTAATATAAGCTTCCCCAAGAGAGAAAGCATTCGGAGATATCAGCGCTTTAAAAAATTTAGGATCCTTAATGAAAATTTTATGTTTTATATTATCCTGACAAGTTAAATATCGATTTCCATTGGTATCGATAATTTCAACAGGAATCATCTCCTGCTTAAGTACTCGAATAAATTTTTTTAAGAAAAAGGATTCTTTTTTAATAAGTGTTTTCATAATTTCGCCTTTCTTTAAAAGGTTAAGACTATAATTTTCGCGCTGAATTTTTGCCCTATTATATAAAAAAATTAAAAAAGATAAAGACTTAACTGAAAAGTTATTGTTTTTTTAGAAATTTAACGATTATTCGGGGATTCAAGCGATAGCTTTTAGAATATTTCGAGCTTGTAGCAGTGCTTTTGAAATGGGATTGCGTTTTTGGCTCAATTGAATTTTGATACTGTCCTTTTTAACGAACTCAAACGGAGCAATATTTTTTAATATATCATTCAATGTATAGATTGGTTTTTTCCTGTGCTTTTGTGAAAAAGATAAGGTCAAATTATTGGGGGTGATATCCAATCTCTTTACCCCCGCCTGAATACACAAAACCCTAAGCATAATCTTCAATAGCATATTCTCAGCTTCTTTAGGCAACTTCCCATATCGATCAACCAACTCTTTTTTCATATCAGAGATATCAGATAATTTTGTAATTCTTGACAACCGACGATATAGAGTCAATCGCTGTTCCACTGATTCAATATAGTCATCAGGGAACCCTGAAGACATGGCAGCATTAATCTCAGGCTCCAATGGTTCAAGAACATCTTCTCCCTTAAGGTCATGCACAGCCTGATCTAACAACTTTAAGAACATATCATACCCCACCGCAGCGATATGACCCGATTGGGAAGCACCCAACGCGGTTCCTGCCCCCCGGATCTGAAGATCTTTCATGGCAATTTGGAATCCTGAACCAAGATCTTTATGTTCCATTAAGGCTGCCAACCTTTTACGGGCATCCTTTGTTAATCGATCCTCATCACTGATAAAAAGGTAGGCATACGCTTGATGATCCCCTCGCCCGATTCTCCCGCGCAACTGGTAAATTTGTGATAGTCCAAACCGCTCGGCTTTGTTAATAATCATGGTATTGGCCGAAGGGATATCCAGACCTGATTCAATAATCGTGGTACATACCAGGACATCAATTTCAAGATTCACAAACTTGAGCATTACTTTTTCAAGCTGGGTTTCAGATAATCTCCCATGGGCAATGCCAACCGTTGCTTCGGGGACAAGTTCTTCTATATTTTGTGCAATTTTAGAAATGGTTTTAATATTATTATGAACAAAAAAGATTTGACCATTTCTGGACAACTCTCGCTTAATCGCATCTTTTACAATAACGTCTTCATATTTTGAAATATACGATACAATGGGTTGCCGGTCTGCTGGTGGCGTTGTAATAATACTGATATCCCGCATTCCGGTCAAAGACATATGAAGGGTTCTTGGGATGGGGGTTGCAGTCAATGCAAGGACATCCACAGAATTTCGTTTCTTTTTCAATGCCTCTTTATGTTTAACACCAAAGCGTTGTTCTTCATCGATCACCAAAAGACCCAAAGATTTGAAGTCCACATCTTTTTGCAAAAGCCGATGCGTACCGATAACAATATCCACTTGCCCTGTGCTCATGGATTTTAATATTTGCACCTGTTCTTTTCGACTGCGAAACCGGGATAAACATTGCACCTGAATAGGATATTGGGCAAACCGTTCATTAAATGTAGTAAGATGTTGCTCAGCCAGGATAGTTGTAGGAACAACTACGGCAACTTGTTTGCCATCGTTAACCGCTTTAAACGCGGCCCGGATCGCCACTTCTGTTTTTCCATATCCCACATCACCACATACCAGTCTATCCATCGGAATATTAGATTCCATATCCAGGTGAACATCATCAATCGCTTTTAGTTGATCCCGTGTTTCCTCATAAGCAAAGGCTGCTTCGAAATCATTATAATAATTATCCGGCTTGCTGAATGAAAATCCTTCATTGACCTTTCGCTTTGCATATAAGTCAAGTAGGTCTGCAGCCATTTTTTCAACTTCCTGCTTTGCCTTTGCCTTTGATTTTATCCAGGCCTTAGAACCAATTTTATCCAAAACCGGTTTATATCCGTCTACACCAATATATTTGCCGATCATCTCAATGCGATCCACCGGTAAGTATAATTTATCATTGTCCTGATATAGAAGGAGAATAAAATCCTGAGAAATACCATTCACCTTCAGACTGTATAATCCTTCATATTGACCGACTCCATGTTCAATATGGACGATGATATCTCCATTTTTTAGTTCTTCCGGCGTAATAAATTGGGTTTTCAGATCCCTTCTTGATGATCGTTGACGCCGGATTCTTTTGCTGCCAAAAATTTCATTTTCTGTAACAATCGCCAGCCCCTGATCTTCTAAGACAAATCCAGATGACAGATCTCCCAAAAGAGAACACACGGTGGATTTTGCTATGATCTTAGAAGAAAAATGATCACAAGATACCGGTTCAATCCCATATGGCCCAAGCAACGACAAAAGCCTTTTAGATTGAGATTCCTGAGAAAGAACACATAATACACTTCTCTTTTGCTCAATATGATTTTCAAACCATTCAACCAAAGGTGCCAAAGGATTGTCTTTTGTGCCTTCTCTTTTCAACGATAAAGACAAATCTGAATTGTCCTGATAATCGAATGAAAGTGCCGGCAAATTATCAGCCGTATCCTCTTGTCTCATATCAAACGGTCTTAAAAAAACATGCTTTTTTGATTGAATAGAACGTTTAACTTCCTCCCATTTTATATGGATGCTATCCGGTTCAACACAAAGCCGACCTTCAGATGCGGTGGTCTTATAATTCAAAAGAACCTTGTTTTCAAAATCCAGAGCACATGACTCAATTTCATCCGGAGAATCAATAACTAACAGAGTATCTTCAAGAAGATAGTCAAAAAATGTATCCAATGTTTCATATACAATTGACAACATACTTTCGATTCCGGGAAAACGACCAAATTCCCGTGTTTCATTTACATATTCTCTAATTTTGGCTGCAGTGATCCCGGCATCTGATCCGGCCTGTCTTAAGCGGGCAAGAATATGCGGCTGATTTTTCTGTGGAAGTATGGCTTCTGTTGCCGGCAAAATAATGGTTTCGAAAATCTCTTTTGTCCCTCGTTGGGTAAAAGGAGAAAAATAGCGAATGGATTCCACCAGATCTGCAAAAAACTCAATTCTAACCGGATACTTTTCTCCCGGAGAAAACACATCTAAGATACCTCCCCGGACTGAATATTCTCCAGGATCTTCAACCAGAGATGTTTTGGTATATCCTCCGGATTCAAGATTTAAGATCAGACTGTCCCGATCAATCTCTTCATTGGCAATCACTATTTCTGCAAAGTCATTCAGGCTTTTTTTAGGAATCAATTTTTGCAGAACAGTTTCCACAATTGTAACAATAATCAACGGCCGGGTTTTCGAATCCAATATGCTTGACAATACTGACAGTCGATCTATAGATGTTTGCTTATGATAAGATAACGATTTAAAAGGCAAAATATGATAGCCAGGAAAAAATACCAACTGATCTTTTTGCCCGGGCAGAAAAAAGCGCAATTCATTTAAAAAATTCAAAGCCTTTTTCTGATCTTTTAAAATGACAACAATTGATCGATCAAGATTATGGAACAACTGGGAGATAAAATAAGGTTTGTGAGCACCATCTGTAGGAACAACCACAACACTTGAATGGTTTTCTTGAATTTTTTTTAATAGATGAATCGACATTTTTTAGGGGGCAAACGATTGAACAATCATTCTTCAGTTTCCTTTAAATAAATTCTGATCTTGATTTAAAGGAACTTTGGAAAAGAATCAAGCAATAAATAGACAATGACGTTTATTTGAACTTGTTTGCCAGGTCATTATCAATTACATAAATGCATGTTTCATTTGCCCCTTGGGTGGTATAACCGAATTTTTTGGATAAATTCTCCAAGAGGAATTTCACATCTTTTTTAATTCGTTTGTCATGGGCTTTAAATTTTTCCGTATCAAAATCCTTTATGGCATTCCTGAAATTTTCATTCTCAATAAAGGGTTCCAATACCCGTCTTTTAAGATTATGCACATACCGTTCGTACAAGGATTCAAACAATCGGGTTTCGATAATATTTTTGCCTTCAATCATGATCTCATGACTCAACGTTCGGGTGGTATATTCTTTTAGGACATCATCTCGAATTTCCTGCCTTCTTTTTTGATCCATATTCTCGGCTAAAAGTCTATTTTCGATACTTTCAAGAAAGGCTTCGGTAACATGAATCTCTTCTTTTGTGAATATACAATTGATCATTGAATCTATTTCATTGGTAACAGCAGAAATATAATTTTTGATATCCTTGGCAATCTGATCCTCATTGTAATAATACAAAGATTCTTTTACCTGCTGCAAGATACTATAATCATACATTCGAAGAAGAGACTCAAGGAACCCTTGTGGAATCATTCTCTTTGGCTGGTCATCAATTTTATTAAAAAAAGTACATAAATCAGGCATATTTATCAGCCGGTCTTCTTTAGCATATTTTGAATAAAACTGATCAAAGATTTTAATTGCATCGCGACCGGACAAGCCTTCTTTCCCATAAATTTCTGACTCAGCAATAATCTTTTTAAGCATTTTGCTATCAAGAGATTTAATATCTTCTTCTTCCAGCCATTTAGGGATATGGCCCGCAAACAACTCCATTTTTAAAAGCATCAACTTTTCATCACAAAAATTCTTATATTTAGACGGTTCTTTTATCCATTCTGCCAATGCCTGGGATTTTTTGCCAATTCTTGTGGAAATAATAATTCTGGCAAAATTTTCTAATACCATCGGAAGAAAACTGCCATCGATATGACGTCCAAAAATATTATTATAAATTCTTACTTCTGTTTTTACATCCAGAACATAGGGGATATCAATATACTGTATCCGATCCTCAAAAGAGGGGAAGTCACGGATACTTCTTTTATCTTCTGGATTCATCAGAGCAAAAAACAACGAATCCACCCGTTCTTCAATATCTTCCACTTTATGAAGCCCTTCACTGATGATATTATGAAGCTCCACCATACGTTCAATATTATGCGCCTTGATATCCATGAGCGCATAAATGCCATTATTAATTTTAGCAAACCGAGAATAAAGGTAATTGATCAGGTTGCTATCCTGAAATAGACTATTAATCCTGTTTTGCAGCAATTCATTTGAAAGAATATTTAATTTTAAAGGCCGATCTCCCGGATTAAAAACACTGATCCCATTACCCAGACGCCGGTTGAAATAATAGGGTCTGGCATACAGCATTTTAAAGACCTCAGAAGGACTGCCCAACCGTTCCAGCAATGAAAGATAAATCGAAGAACAAATGGTGCAGACCTCTTCTGTAAACACCCATTCATACTCTTTTTCTGTGAATAGACGCCATTTAAACTCATCATTCTTAATCAACTCATCTAAGACTGCGCGTCGTTGATCCTTAGGGATTGCTAGAAATGGATTATCATGAGAGATGCAAGGAACTTCAATATACTCAGACTCCTTGGCAGTAAATACCGGCGTATTTGTCTGTTGATTAATCTCCTCACCTTTACTCTTTTCAACATATTGAAGAAGCTTTTCAAATGTTGAAACAGAAAGGGTCTGATCTTTATCCTGGAGTTTTTTAATATCCAGACGCCAGACAATTTCATAGCGAATACCTTCTTGGGTGTTAGAATATGTTTCAAATTTTTTTAATAGATTGTTCAAAAAAGTACTTTTACCACAACCATGAGGGCCATAAAATATGTAGATTTGATTTTGTTGTGCTCCATGCCGGAGGTAATCCATCTGTTTCATAAACCGATTGGCAAATAACATATCAGTAAAATATGGATTTTCAGAATCTTCTACAAACAACCGGGAACAATCATATTTAGTAAACGCCAGTTTATCTTTGTCTGAACCGTCAATCTCTCCTAACTCATCGACATAACTTGTAATCATATCATGAAAAGCCTGGAAAACATTTCTCAAAATCTGGGATGGGTTTGCATTTAAAATATTTAAAAATTCTTCGAACGGAACTGGCTTAAGCCTTTGATGATCGGTTATATTTTTATCCAACAACCCAAGCGTCTGATCAACTGAAGTTTTATTAGAAGATTTTGTTTCCATATCAGCTCATAACTCCCGTTTATGAAGTTTACGATTTTCCATCACATAAACCATTCTTTTCCATTTGACAGGTTCTGGTTTTTTTTCAGTAGCTCCCCCGGATGTTGGATCCCAAAAATTGCCAAAATTAGTTGTCGGTTTTCCTGCGGTCGAAATTTCATTGGTTTCCAAATGAACCGGCCCTCCCCACAAATATTCTATTCCCAGCATGGTATTTTCAATAAAATCCAATTTCAATGGTTTGCCTTCAAATTTATGATTTAGATATAAAACACCCTGCTTTGTTTGAGATGGATCAACCGATATTTGAGGTGGATGATACAAAGTATCGATAACCATATCTCGATAATCCTGAGCTTTTTTTGATTTGATGTAATACTGCCAGGACATTCTTTCATTATTAAAATGTTTGCCTGCTACAAAAAGGTCATGTTTAGTTACAAATTCCTGATCCACGAATGTGTTGATAAAAGAAAAATCATTAAAATTCTCACGAACGTTTAATATATAATCTTCTCCGGTATCCTTTTTAAAATTATATTTTTCTCTTTTCACTTCATCTTTTAAAAACCGGTAATCAAATGAATAACACCCTTTATCTTCCATATCCTTGATATGCTGGATCAACCGCATCCCAAGCGCATAAGGGTTTAAACCGACCTTGGGCATGGAGGTTACGCCGGCATTTATTTTGGCATAATCGATTTCATGGCCACAAATTCTATCATCTCTCATGAAAAGATATTCATGCCAATAACTTGCCCAGCCTTCATTCATAATTTTGGTTCTAATCTGCGGCTGAAAATATAAAGACGTATTTTTCACAATTTGAATAACAGACTTTATCCATTCATTTTCACTTTCTTTTAAAAAAGGAGAATGCTGGGTAATATAATCCATTACATCAAGCTCAGGCGCCCCTTTAAATAACAATTCCTTACGATAGAGTTCTTCAAACTCTGGATATTTACTGATGATTGGCTCAAAAAAATCTTTATCTGTATTTTTTATACCATTGTATCTGGTAATTTCTTTTAAATACTTATTTTGAGACACTTTTTTAATCGTCTGTAAAAAAATATCAAAATAAAAATCTATTTTACTTAATGTTTTCCGGGTATCCTTCATGATGGTGCGATTCAGCTCTTTTTGATAACCCACAAGATTATCTATCCCCCGGGAAAACTCAATGGCATAGTCCACCCATCGACCCTTTTCACTCCTAAGCTGGGCAATCAGACGCTTATCTGCCAATGCCTGGCCGGCTAAATCAATATCCCATGTGTTTTTGTAAAAAAGATTATTTTGGAAAAAATCGATATGCCCCAAAACATGATAAAAGATCATAACATTTAACCAGTCCGGATTATTATCATTATAGAATGAAATCGCAGGGCGCGTATTTATAACCGTTTCATATGGATTTGACGGGTAGGCCTCATACATGCCCTTCCCTGAAAGAACTCTAACATCATGCACCCAATAATCATACAGCGTGGGAATCATCACTTTGGGACTCAATTCAATCATATCCCGATTGGTCACAACATATTCAAGGGTCTCATCATCAAAAGTCAACCCATGATCACGTGCTCTGAGTTTACACTCTTCCATTATGCCTTTGACATGTTGACTTACAAGTTCCATTTTTTCTCACTTTCAGGTGAAAAAAAGCTCACCTTATTTTATGAAATAAGTCGTTTTATGCCTTGAATAATCCTTGAATCTTCCGAATTTTCACCCAGGACATCTAATTTGATCAGATCACTATGTTTATTTAATATGCCGGAGATTTTTAAATATTTCTCTACTTCTGTCTGCTTAGAACCGACATACGAATGTTCAACAATGGAAATACCGATTCTGGAAACATATCCCAACATTTTTTGAATCTCAGCAATGGTTTGTTTTCCTTCTTTGTCCCAATCATCACCATCCGTTCCATGGAAAACATAAATATTATAATCCTGAGCCAGATTTTCACGTTCAACAATATCATTTACCATCTTGAATGCTGTGTGTACTTTGGTTCCACCTGCTACTTTATATGAATAATATTTATAAAAGTCAGAGACCTCTTTGGCTTCTGTATCGTGCAGAATAAATCGTGTTTCAACTTGTTTTTCATATTGATATAACAGCCAGGAATAGAGCATAACATGCTGGGAAACAACCGTCTGTGTCACTTTCCCGCCCATCGAACCTGAATAATCCCGCAGAAAAAAGACCAAGGCCTGCGACTCAAAGGCTTTTTCCCGGGATAAAATTCGATAAATCAAATCCTGGGGTGAAATAATGAATTTTGAGGTATCAATAGCTGAAATATCTGGAATATTTCCCAATACAATATTGGTTTCAACCACCTTTTTTAACGTCGCCTTTTTATCCAGTATTTGCCCGACACCCTTGTTTTTATCCGTTAAATCATAAACATAACGTGCCAGCGTTCTCTTTTTACCTTTGTCTTTTAAATTGGGAAGCTGAAAGTCCTGGGATAACACTTTGCCAAGCTCATAGGCGTTGGATTCCATTTCATGATCCCCACCTTCTCCTTCACCAGGCCCTTCTCCTGAACCCTCTTCGCCTTCCTCGCCCTCTTCAGGGCGCACCGGCTGTTCTCCTATGATATCGCCTTCTTCACCCTCACCGGTTCCCCCGGTGGGTTCGCCTTCTTCTGGGTCCTGATCTTCAACAATCTCATCGTGTACAAATTTTTCTTCCACTGTCGTTGGCACGACAATAATCTTTCCCTTTGCCCCAGCCCCGGGTTTGACAATTTTTCCGATACGAATTTTTCTTTTAAATCCGTCTTCTTCTCTTCTTCTGTCTCTTTCAAGAAGTTCCTCAAGGGTAATCATCAGTGTTCACCTCCCTTGTTTAGTTATCATCCTCTTGACTACAGAAATATTCAATTGTCTTTTGGGCACATGTTCTACAATACCCAAGTTTTTCATTCATGGTACGAGTCATTCTGTCATACAGCTTTTGATTTTCTTCATTGGTTCTATTGGCAAGCGCTCCGATAAGGGAGCCCGCTCCTGCTATATCTGATTTGAGTCTTACATCGGTAATCGCTTTAACCAATTCAAGATTATCCATGAAATCATAATTGGCATCCACGGATAATTTTTGACCATAAATCTTGCGAATCGAATTTCTAAAGGATGCCCGATGTTCATCTGTTTTAAGTCCTAAACGCTCTTCAACATTCTTAATATATCTTTCGTCGATTTTAAGCGCTTTGAGCTCTCCTGTTTGAGGATTCTTATATTTCCACATCATATCAGGACCCAGATGTTCCGCATCAACACCGATAATCATGTTTACATAATTCATCACGTCTTTTTTAATCGCCAAAGGTTCATCCATATATGCATTGAACATTTCTGTCATGATCCTCTCGCGATACAGGCCCCTTGCAATTTTAAGATCTTCTTTAAACTTTGCTCGGGAAGCCGGTTCCTGCACATAATCCAAAACCGTTCGCTCCAAGGCATTAAAAATATCCAAAGCAAACATACACTGACCTTCATTGGTCTCAGAACTTTCAAGCAATAACTGAACAGCCCGCCCAAGATTCCTTTGTCCCATACCTTTCTGGCCGAACCGCTTGGTAATATCCGTATCTTGATTCAATGAATCGATTAACTCGGCCAGTGTTTTCAAACTCTTTTCCCCTGCAACCTCACCAGCCGCAAGCTTCATTGTTTCAACCGGCGTTAATTTATCCGAACGAGGCAAACGTGTCAGTACGACGCCCACAGATGCTGCATAATTCAGATTGGGGTCCTGATGCAGAATTTTGGAATCAAGAGATCTTTTTTTATCTGTCCCAATCGCATAATCAGTGAGTGTTTTTTGAATTTTATAATCTGTGTTATGTGCGACATAGCAGATTCTACACCGATCAACTATTGGAGCTTCTTCCCTTTCAGAAAGAAAGGTATCAAATTCTGAATTATTGCTGGTGGCAATAATCAAAGTATCAATCGGCCATTTAAATCCGTCCATTTCAATCATCCTGTTCTGAATCACCCCCAGATACACCTGCACCAAATCTTTTTTATTTTTATAGATTTCATCACTGAAATGAATTCCTCCTCCGGCTACACGGGCAAGTGCTCCACGCCTTAAATCAAACCGGTAAGGATTATTTGAATCAGAAATATGAAGCAAGCGTTGAATAGATTCTTCACCCATAAGATCAACCGCAGAAGACGTAATTTTATCTTTAGCTGGATACTTACCGGTTATCGTTCCAAGACTTTCAATAAGCGGGACAGGTGTAATTTCAATAAAATCTAACATTTTATTAATATTATTGTCTGTATACTCCCGAATCTGATGTAGAATATATGCTGAGCAAGCACCCAGAGGACGATATTTATCGTAGATACTGTCCAATTGTTTGGTAGTGAACTTAAATTTTTTAGACAAAAAGTCTTTAGACTCTTTTTTTGTTTCACAAAGACTCATGGCCAAAATCATAGGGTCTTCATACGTCTGAGACTCTATAAATTGAATTTTGCCGTACCCACCAAGTTTATCCAGATTATTATACCTAAATGTATATTTTTTATTTTGAGGAAGGGTTAAGAATTCACGATATCTTGCACAAAGAAATTCTACAAAAAAAGTTTTACCATTACCTGGCTCACCCACAAGAACAAATGCCATTTCTCTTGATGAGCCACCTTCTGAAGCATCCTTTACGAAAGAGACAAAACTGTTTATTTCATCATACATACCCACAAGATGCTTTTTGCCCTGACTGAACAAATCAAATTGATACGTCGTCTTGCCCTTAACCGTAATTTTCTGAATTCCTGCATCAAGAATCAACCTGGAAACACTCTGAAACGCATCTTCAAAAACCCTTTTCCCTTTTTTGACTGCATCAACATGACTGATTAAAGACTTTGGATTTGTTTTTCCGGCCATTTTACCCTCCTTAAGGGCAGCAAGGAGGCATATGCTGCCATTCAAAATTATTTGGAATCTCTTTTCTCATCTGTTAAAGAACAGATAATTAGCATCGGGTTAGAAATTAGTTTTTTGCTGATCAAAAAATATTTAGAGTGAATTACGATTTGTATTTGTGCTTGCCTTAAATATAACAACATAAAAAATCAGTGTCAAATGATTTACTCCTTTGATTTTTTTTGCCTTACGAAATATAAGGAAATTATAAGTAAAAAAATATATGACTTCAGATCAAATTTATAATGTGTCAAATTTTTTTATACTTTGTACTAAACAATGCTTTATTTATTTGTTAAAATTCAATAAACTCATTATTGGTGTCGATTCACTATCTTAAACAACTTTTATTAACACCATCGAGGAGAAAATGACTCAGAGCAACCTACTATCTGTTTCCAGGATCGCCCAGGAATTAAATGCGGGCAAAGCTACAATCAAATTTTTACTTAAACGCTTTAAAGAAAACATACCGTCTGAACTCATAGACGGTCAAACTCTTTATCCGACAGATACCATTAAAACATTGTGCCTGATTCAAGAAAAACTGGAAATGGGACTTCTCCCCTCTGACATTGAAAAAGATCTGAGCACCCAAAGCGATCAAGATTCAAACCCCTTAAAGTCTTTAGAAAGCCTGTCTAATAATTCTGACATTCGTTTAAGCAGCGATGGCCTGGACATGTTGAAATCATTGTTCAGTGATATCGGTGAACAGCAAAATAGAATTGCCGATGCCCACGAAAAAAGGGCTCAAGTTGAGGAAAGAAAAGCAGTTGCCATTGAAAAACGAGCCCAGGCAGAAGAAAAAAAAGCGGCTGCCATGAACAACATAGCGGCCGCTCTCCAGGAAATGAACCAACTTCGCTCAACCGACACCACCAACCAGCAAATTGCCCATCAAGCGGCAACGGTTATTATAACGGACGAAAATAATGAACCATATGAACCGCATGAAACCGAAAAGATAGATGATGACCTTTCTGATCTTATATCAGACTCAGATACTATTGATGATACAAATAATATTGCTGACACAGATGCCGATTTATCTTCTTTACTCGAAGGCAATGAGATGCCCCAGGAAGATTCTATAGAAGACCCTTTATCCGAAGACCCTTTATCCAATGGCGAATCTGACTTTGATATAGACCAAGAGCTTGAAGACTCTCTGGATGACCCGTTAAATGAGTTAGACGAAGATTTAGATCAAGATCTATTATTAGATGATATAGACGATCTTGAGTCCCTGACCGCTGAAGAAAATATCGCTACAGATACCGAGGATACCTCCCAAAAAATCGATGACTTGTCGTTACTATTAGATGATCAAGTTGAGACCCCCGATAAAAATACCCCCAATGAAAATACCATTGATGACACTCAACCAGATGACACTCAACCAGATAATACTCCAGAAGAAGAGACTCCAGCAGCAGAAGATACTTCTATTGATGATTTATCAAAACTAATTGACGAACCTGATATTTCTGAACCTGAAACTTCTCAAACAGATGACCTATCTCTGCTGATTGATGCTGAAACCAACGAAGAGCAAAAGAATGATGCTGATACAAATAAAGAGGACACATCTGAAAGTCAACTTGACGATTTATCCGCTCTACTCGATCAAGAGAGTGAACAACCTGAAACCAAACAAGACATTAACCCAGACATAGATGATTTATCAAAACTGATCGAAACAACCGAAAAAACGGATTCCAGCGAATCTACCTCCGATTTAGATGATCTGTCATTATTAATAGAACCAGACTCAAAAGAAACAGACAACAAAGAAACAGACAACAAAGAAAGCGCAGAAAGAAATTCAACTCCAATGGATGATTTGTCAAAACTGATTGATTCTCCAACAGATTCAAAGGAGTCTTCCCCACCCCAGAATAAGGACAAGGCTGAACCCCAAAAGGCACCTTTAGAAAAAGATGAGAAGCCGTCTGAAGAGACTACTCCAGAAATTAAAATCGACATTAGTCCCGAAGATGACCTGGGGAAATATAAAGCCGCGATTACAAAAGTTATCATCGAATTGAAAGCAAGTGGCTTGACTGTTGAAGAGGCCACAGACCGTTTAAACAAAAATAAAGTTAAAACCTTGTCCGGGAAAGAACAATGGGGCCAAAAAGCAATCTCACAAATTTATAAATTTATTGACTCTGCAAAATAAAATAAATTATTTTGCGCCTGCCTTTTTAGCAAAACTAGTATCAACAAATTTATCCATATCAATCAGACTTGTCATGATTTTCATCTCATCCATCATGTATTTCTGAATCGTTTCAAGATCCTTTACAATAGGAAATAATTCACCTGTCAATATACGATCAGGTGGTTCTGTAAGTACTTTTCGAATAACTTCTTTGTCTTGGGAAAGAAAATCTCCACCAATAATAGCGGCAGACTCAGGTTGTGCGTCTATAGCAAGACCCGATTTTACAAAACTATTGCATATTTCCTGAATCGCTTCAGGGTGTTTCTCGATGATCTCATTTCTAACAACAAAAACACAGCAAGGATGATTTGGCCAAAGGTCCTTGGAAAGACAAAATTCTTCACCATGCCCCATTGCAATAACCTGTGAGCCAAAAGGTTCTGCAACAATGAACCCACCGATTTCACCATCTTCATCATACTCTATGGCCTCTGGCATTTGGAATGGTGCAACAACTTCTAAAGTCACATCAATATCTTTTTCTGTGGACCTGCCAGGTTTTAAACCTTTTTCAGACAATAATTTATGAAACAACATATTATGAATGGATAATTGGTACGGAATCAATACTGTTTTTCCGGCAAAATCTTCTACTGTTTCTATCTTTGCATTTTTACTTTTAACAAGGATACTTCCAGACTTATGGGCAAACAACAACAACTTTAAATCCACCCCGGATTTAACCAAATCCATAGCTGTCGGGGCTAATATAAGGGCTCCATCGAGGGCCTTCACTGACAGGGCGTCTGCAACTTCATTCCACCCATTTTTGACAACAGGCTGAAGTGTACAATGCTCAAATTTTTCCATACCCTTTTTAAGTTTCAGGTCAGTGACACCAAGAATAAGATGATCTGTAATTTTAAGGTAACCGATCTTTATTTCAGGTTTTTCCGCCATTGTGGTCCCTCCAGGTTATGTGCCAAGTTATGTGAGTTATTTGAATGAATAAGTCAATTTTCAATATTATGCTTAACCTTTTTTCAAAGTCAATACAAAACTGTTTGTAATAAGATACATATTACTTTGTGCAATTGATTGCATAAAAGTTACACAATTTAAATTTAAAGTAAAGAAAAACTTTACCAAAAAACCCTAAGCATCAAGTTTTTCAGATTTCCTGGGTCATTAGAAATTCCCCCAGAACAAGGTCTTGGGGGGTGGTTATTTTAATGTTAAAATTCGATCCCTTTAAGATAATCACTTTGTGTCCAAATTGTTCAACAAGTGACGCATCATCTGTTCCTGAAAATGAGGTTTTTTTAGAATAATCAAATGCAGACAAAATAACATCTAACTTAAAAGCCTGAGGGGTCTGAACACAATAAAGGTTTTCGCGGGGCACTGTTTTTTCTACCTGACAGTTTTCATCTGCCTTTTTAACCGTATCTGTTATCTTTATTGCCGGAATGCAGGCACCATGCTTTCTGGCACCCAAAATACAGTCATTTATAATTCCTTGATTCACAAAAGGACGAACTCCGTCATGGATTAAAACAACTGCATCTGATGTTAATTTTATCTGTCTTTGAAGCGTGTTCAGTCCATTTAACACAGAATCCTGCCGATGCTTTCCTCCAGCCACCAAATGTATACTTTTTTTAAAACCATATGGAAGAATGATCTGTTCTTTACAATATTCAAAATCCTCTTCAGGTATGACCAATATGATTTCATCAATATCAACAGAACAATCAAAAGCCATCAGTGTTCTTGCTAACACAGGAATCTTATCCAGGCAAAGGTACTGCTTTTTAATATCAGCCCCCATCCTAAGTCCCTGGCCTGCAGCAACAACAATGACAAAATTTTGATTTAAGTACATATTAGCTTAAATAAGATAGTTCCTTTGGCAACGGGATTCCTTTGCCCATATGGTCTTCACCATAATTTACTTCCGCCAGGATCTTCAAATCGCCCAATGCCCTTTTATCCCCTCTAAATTCCACTTCCTCTACTTCTTCTTTTTTAATTTTTCCACCGGCCCATTGAATATCCAAAACACTGGCTGCATCAAACTTATCATTATTGACATACATTTTTACTTCACCGCCATAATGCTGAACAATCTTGGCAACCAAAAGGCTGGGTCGACTATGAAACCCTCTGTCTTTTGGAATTCCAACCTTAAGGCTGGCCGTTTCCATATTTTCATTTAATATGACGTAGGCGATCTCTTTTCCAGACGATAAAAATTTACACGCATAAAACAGACAAAAATTCACCGCCCTGTCTAAAAGGACATCACGATCTATCAATTCACTTAAAGACTCACTAATGTTTTTATAAACATCTTTAAACCCAGTATCATACAAATGACGCTCATAGAAGTGCAATAAGCGGCCCATCACCTGAAGCAGATGAAGTGCCGCAGAAAAATGGCTTCTAAGCTGTTCTAATTTATTATTTTCCGATGAAGATTTTGTATTAACAACATATGAATCAAAAGAAGACTGCAAATTATGTATCAACATCTCATACCGGCGAATGGTCACTTCATTAATTTGCTCGGGCACAAGCTCAGTAATTTTTTTCAAATCATATCGCTCATAAAAAGCAAACTGCTCAAAATCTTTTACCACTTCAAGAAATTCACTGGCAATCAATGTTAGATTTTTTCTTTGCTGATCTTTTGCATTAAAATCATCAATATTGTTGTCCAGTTGTTGAGTGGATGAGATTCCGGGAAAATAATCAAGATCGTATCCTGAGTCAGGAATATTAATTCCCAAACGTACGGCTTCTTTTAAAATTACCGGTGTCGCAAGACGGATAGATTCTTGAAGAATCTTCAGTGTATCAAATGCTTCTAATTTAAACGTATCATATCGATTTTCTTCAAAAGAATAGAATTTAAACCGATTAAGAAGGTGGCGTTGGGAATAACATGCCAAAGAAAGATGACGAATGGTTGCTGACAACTCGCGGTATAACACCCACTCCTTATTTTTTTTTGCTCCGTGGAAATCCAAAAAATCTTCAAGAATACCTGAGGTGGTAATCAGTTTGGAGTATAATTTTTTTGTAAAAACATAACTGTCATCATCGAGTCTGACAATAAACAAAATACATTTTAGATATTCAAAAGAAAAAATATTTGATTTTTCTTTAAATGATATATCACATGTTGAAATCATTATTCTACTATCCAGTATTTAAAAAGGTT
>JAWSVH010000185.1:0-7809 GCA_033852015.1 Desulfobacula sp. | reverse complement strand
TACAGGTGATACCAACTTTATACCTGATGAGCAGGTTGACCGTGTGCGTTTTGAAGAAGTGAACCGAGAGGTTGCCATGAGTGGTGGATCGCCGGCTTTAACATAATCACCGTCATAAACAGTAACATGCTGACCTTTTGGCATAGAATACTCTTTTTTGCCTCCAATATCTGCTGGAGTAATTGTCACTTTTTGCCGACCTTTTGTTCCTTTTGAAACCGTCACATAACCATTAATTTCAGTCAAAACACCTGGATCTTTTGGTTTTCTGACTTCAAACAATTCTGCAACCCTGGGAAGACCACCAGTAATATCCTTGGTTTTTGTGGTGGCTCTTGGTAACTTAGCAACGACATCTCCTGCCATAACCTGCTCATCCTCTTCAACGGTAAGAATGGCATTCACCGGCAAATAGTATCTGGCCGCTGTTTTGGAATCAGGCAATCTCATCCCCTTACCATCTTTATCTTTAATGGTAATTCGGGGTCGAATTTCACTGTCTTTTCCTTCTGTGATTGTACGGGAGACTTTCCCGGTTACCTGATCAATCTGTTCTTGAACAGTATTACCTACTTCAATATCCGCAAAACGAATTCGACCGGATACTTCTGTAATAATTGGCGTGGTAAACGGGTCCCATGTAGCGATAATGTCACCTACTTCAATATCCTGACCATCTTTAATATGAAGGGTCGCGCCATAAATAACTGTTTCCTTGGATCTTTCTCGCCCTTCATCTCCAACAATGGTAAGTCCTGCACCTTTTCGGTTCATTACAATAACTTCATTTTCAGCAGAAATAACGGTCTGAATATCTTCATTGTATTTGAGTTTTCCACCGACACGGGCCTTAATTTCAGCAACTTCAACTTTTCGTGAAGCAGTACCACCGATATGGAAGGTTCTCATGGTCAACTGGGTTCCGGGCTCTCCAATGGACTGTGCAGCCACAATACCGATGGCCTGTCCAATTTCAACCGTGACACCGTGGGCCAGATCTCTACCATAACATCTTGAGCAAACCCCATTTTGAGAGTTACATGTCAAAACAGATCGAATCTTCACCTTTTGAACACCAGCGGTCTCAATACGTTTCACATCACTTTCGCTAAGCTCAGTATCCACACCGACAATAAACTCATCTGAATACGGATCATGAATATCTTCCTGTGTCACTCTACCCAAAATTCTTTCACCAAGGGTCTGTATAATCTCTCCACCTTCATACAATGCTTCGACTTCGATGCCATTAATTGTCCTACAATCTATTTCAACAATGGTACAATCTTGACCAACATCAGCCAAACGTCTGGTTAAATAACCTGAGTTTGCTGTTTTCAAAGCTGTATCGGCAAGTCCCTTACGGGCACCATGAGTAGAAATGAAATACTGAAGAACTGTCAACCCTTCACGGAAACACGCTGTAATGGGGTTTTCAATAATTTCCCCGGATGGTTTAGCCATCAAACCACGCATGCCAGCTAACTGACGCATCTGATCCTTACTACCACGGGCACCGGAATCTGCCATAATATATACAGCATTGATTTTCTCACCGGCATCACCATCTTTAGATTTAGTGGGATTTTTCATGATTTCCATCATGGCATTGGCAATATCATCCGTGCTTTGAGCCCAGATATCAACCACCTTATTGTATTTCTCACCCTGGGTAATCAACCCTTCTGAATACTGCATCCTGATGTCTTCAATATTTTTTTCAGACTGTGCAATAATATCCCATTTTTCGTCCGGGATAATCATATCATCCACACAGATGGACAAGCCACCCAATGTGGAGTATTTATACCCAATATCTTTGAGTCTATCTGACAGAATAACAGTTTCTTTCAAACCAATATTTCTATAAGCATAATCGATCAATTTAACAATGGAAGCTTTATCCATAAGTTTATTAACGAGATTAAAAGGCAAGGTGGTTTCTTTTTGGTCCACCTTAAAAATCATATACGCACTCCCGACCTTTCTAACCTCTGTAAACTGATCTTGTTTCAGCCCATAAAGCTGTTCTACTACAATCTCAGACACCTGAAAAAGATTTTTAAAATCCTTTCGGGTGAGCAGTTCAGTTTTTCCCTTACTCTTTTTAATCTCATCATCTGTATATTTTCTTAAGACCTTGTCAAAAGCTTTACCGGATCTCAGTTCTTCAAGTGCAGCTTCACACTCTTCAAGGGTTTGAGTTCTGATTCGAGTGAGAGACAAAAGAATATCTCCAGGAATTGTTTCCCAAAGAAGAATCCGACCGGTCGATGTTTCATGCATTTTACCATCAATCCGAACCTTAACTTTTGCATGTAAAGACACCTCTCCGGCATCAAAAGCATGCCGGACTTCTTCAATGGAAGAAAAGGAAACTCCTTCACCCTTTTGATTTTTAACGGCCCGGGTCATATAATAAATACCCAGAACGATATCCTGGGTCGGCACGATAATGGGCTGACCATTTGCAGGAGAAAGAATATTATTGGTGGAAAGCATCATGATTCTTGCCTCAAGCTGTGACTCGAGAGAAAGAGGAACATGAACGGCCATTTGATCGCCGTCGAAATCTGCATTAAATGCCGGGCAAACCAAGGGGTGTAACTGGATGGCTTTTCCTTCGATTAACACAGGCTCAAATGCCTGGAATCCCAATCGATGAAGTGTAGGTGCACGGTTAAGCATAACAGGATACTCTTTAACAACCGACTCTAATGCATCCCAGACTTCTGTCTCTTCCCGCTCAACCATTTTTTTTGCACTTTTTACGGTTGAAACAAGACCCTTTTTTTCCAGATAATTATAGATAAAAGGCTTAAACAACTCCAAAGCCATTTTTTTAGGGATACCGCACTGATGAAGACGAAGTTCAGAGCCTACTGTAATAACGGTACGACCAGAATAATCCACACGTTTACCTAAAAGGTTCTGCCTAAAACGCCCCTGTTTCCCTTTCAAAGTATCACTGAGGGATTTTAAGGGTCGCTTATTTGTTCCGGTAACAACTCTACCGTGACGCCCATTGTCAAACAACACATCAACAGCTTCTTGAAGCATTCTTTTTTCATTTCTAACAATGATATCCGGTGCATTCAGGTCAACCAGTCGTTTTAAACGATTGTTCCGGTTAAGCACACGACGGTAAAGATCATTGAGATCTGATGTTGCAAAGCGACCACCTTCAAGAGGAACCAACGGCCTTAAATCCGGAGGTAAAATCGGGCAGGCAGTCAAGATCATCCGCGAAGGTTCGATCCCAGAGTTTAAAAATGCATCAATAACCTTGAGCCGTTTGGACATTTTCTGCTGTTTGGCTACAGATTTGGTCAGCTGAATCTCTTTTTTAAGTTCATCATGCACAGCCTGAAGATCAATTTCATTAAGAAGTTTTAAAATAGCTTCAGCACCAATACCTGCCTCAAATTCATCGTCAAAGGCTTCTATGGCATCATAATATTGATCATCTGATAACAGTTGATATTTTTTCAATCCAGTATCTTTAGGATCAACCACAATATAAGAATCAAAATAAAGAACCTTTTCAAGGTTCTTAAGCGTTAGATCGAGAACATTACCTATTTTACTTGGCAGGCTTTTTAAAAACCAGATATGTGAAACAGGTGAAGCCAATTCAATATGAGCCATTCTCTCCCGGCGCACTTTAGACTGAATTACTTCGACACCACATTTTTCACACACCACACCACGGTGCTTCATTCTTTTATATTTACCACAGTTGCATTCATAATCTTTTGTAGGACCGAATACTTTTGCGCAGAACAACCCATCCCTTTCAGGTTTGAATGTCCTGTAATTTATTGTTTCAGGTTTTTTAATTTCACCATGAGACCACTCTCTTATCTGGTCTGAAGATGCAAGGCTAATCTGAACGCCTTTGTAAATCTTAGGATCTTTCGGTTTTGCGAAGAAATCATATATATTATCCAATGTCTTCCCCTTATTTGCTACCTTCTAAAAGATTCATATCCAAACCCAGACTATTGAGCTCTTTAGTCAAGACCCTGAATGATTCTGGCATTCCGGGTTCAAGAACATTCTGACCTTTAACTATTTTTTCATACATTCGAGTACGTCCTGTCATATCATCTGATTTAACAGTTAAAAATTCCTGCAATGCATGAGCTGCGCCATAGGCCTCCATAGCCCAAACCTCCATTTCACCAAGTCTTTGGCCACCAAACTGGGCTTTACCACCCAACGGTTGCTGAGTGACGAGCGAATACGGCCCTATAGACCGTGCATGGAGTTTATCATCAACCAAATGATGAAGTTTAAGCATATACATGGTTCCCACTGTGACCGCTTTATCAAAAGCTTCTCCGGTTCTTCCATCATAAAGAACTGCCTGGCCGGAGGTATCAAACCCGGCAAGCTCGATCAATTGTTTGATCTCTTCTTCACTTGCACCATCAAAAACCGGTGTGGCCATATGCACACCTTTTCGATAAAGTTTTGCAAAATCAATCAGTTTTTCATCTGACATATTTTTCAGATCTGAGGCGAGTGTATCATTTTTCTTATTCTTCTTCTGGGTTTCAGTCATGGAAAAAATTTCAATAACTTTTTTGCGTAATTGGTCCAGCTTCATTTCGCTTAACAATTCTTCAATTCGCTGCCCAAGACCAAATGCTGCATGACCCAGATGAATCTCTAAAATCTGACCGACATTCATACGAGAAGGAACACCCAATGGATTTAAAACCATATCCACTGGTCGGCCATCTTCAAAATAAGGTAAATCTTCCACCCTTAAAATTCTGGAGACAACACCTTTATTCCCATGGCGCCCTGCCATTTTATCACCCACAGAAAGTACCCGCTCCATGGCCACTGAAATCTTAATCATCTTCAATACACCGGGGGGAAGATCATCCCCTTTTTCAAATCGAGATACCTGACGATTAAAATGCTCTCTTGCCTTTTTAATCTGCTCTTGAGCACTTTCCAGTATCAACTGAACTTTTTCTGTTATAACCGCATCTTTAACGCTAATATTAACAAGTACTGAAACCGGGATGCCGGATAAAAGTCCATCCGCAACTTTGGTTCCTTTTTTAACAACAACCTTACCTGTTTTCTCAAGGTCTGCAATCACTTTTTGGCCCATTAAATAAGACTCAACTTTTTCTTGGGCAACAGAAGATATAATTTTTATTTCATCATCTCTGTCTTTTTCAAATTTTTCGATTTCATCATCTTCTATCAATCGGGTACGGTCATCTTTTGAAAGACCGCGTCTTGAAAAGACTTTAGCATCAATAACTTTTCCTTTGACGCCCGGAGGAACACAAAGAGACGTATCTTTTACATCCCCTGCCTTCTCACCAAAAATAGCCCTTAACAATTTTTCTTCCGGAGAAAGCTGAGTTTCACCTTTAGGAGTGATTTTACCCACGAGGATATCACCGGATACCACTTCTGCCCCCAAACGAATAACGCCGCTTTCATCAAGATTTTTCAGGGCCTCTTCACCCACATTGGGGATATCCCGGGTAATTTCTTCTTTACCCAATTTAGTATCTCGAGCTAAAACTTCATATTCTTCAATATGAACTGAAGTGTATACTGCATCCTTAACCAGACGTTCACTTACAAGGATAGAATCCTCATAGTTGTAACCATCCCAAGGCATAAATGCTACGGTCACATTTTTTCCCAGAGCAAGTTCCCCCATCTCGGTGGAAGGACCATCCGCAATAACCTGACCTTTTTTTACAGACTCACCTTTTTCAACAATGGGTCGATGATTAAAACAGGTGTTCTGGTTAGATCGAACAAATTTTTTGCAGCTATAAATAGAGACCGCTTTTTCAAAATTACCATCCTGAGTATCATTATTTCTCACGACAATACGTTTAGAATCAACATCGACAACAACACCGTCATAATCTGCAACGATGGTAACACCGGAATCCCGTGCCACCACACTTTCCATACCGGTTCCAACTAGCGGTGCTTCACTTATAATTAGTGGCACTGCCTGTCGCTGCATGTTTGATCCCATCAAAGCACGGTTGGCATCATCGTTTTCTAAAAAGGGAATCAAAGAAGCAGACACGGAGACAAGCTGATTTGGCGAGACATCCATAAATTCAATGTCTTTATTTTCAATCATTTCAAATTCACCCGCTACCCGGGCAGATACAAGAGGATTGATAAAGTTGCCATCATTGTCCAGTGGCGCATTCGCTTGTCCAATGGGATGACTTTTTTCTTCAAATGCTGATAAATGCCTGATTTCCTTTGAGGCATTTCCTTCGGAAGCAATTCTATACGGAGTTTCTATAAATCCAAAGTCATTAACCCTAGCAAAAGTACACAAGGAAACAATTAAGCCAATATTTGGTCCTTCAGGAGTTTCAATGGGACAGATTCTACCATAATGAGAAGGATGCACATCCCTGACTTCAAAGCCTGCTCTTTCTCGAGTCAGACCACCTGGTCCTAATGCAGACAACCTTCTTTTATGAGTCGTTTCAGACAATGGATTGGTCTGATCCATAAACTGGGACAGCTGAGATGTTCCAAAAAATTCTCTAACCACTGCAGAGACCGGTTTTGGATTGATCAAATCATGGGGCATCATGGCATCCACTTCCTGCATGCTCATTTTTTCTTTAATTGCCCGCTCCATTCTGACCAGACCGATTCTATAGTGATTTTCCAGAAGTTCACCCACCGCTCGAACACGTCTGTTGCCAAGGTGATCAATATCATCCACCTGACCCTGGGTATCTTTAAGTTCAATCAAGGTAATCGCTGTTAAGAGAACATCTTCTTTACGTAAGGTTTTTACACCAATCTTTGTATCAACCCCAAGTCGGTGATTCATCTTTAGACGCCCCACCTTAGAAAGATCGTAATAGGCTTGTCTGAAAAACAGGTGATCCACGAAATCCTGGGCCACTTCAACTGTTGCAGGATTTCCAGGTCTAAGCCGTCGGTAAATATCCATAAGTGCTTCTTCTTTTGATTCTGTTTTATCAGAAACAAGTGTTTTTCTCATGGAATCTGAACTTCTAGGATCTACGTATAATATATTAAAAGCGTTAATGTTTTTTTCAGTCAAAAGCTCGAAAACCTCTTCAGTAATAAGGTCCCCTGCTTTGTAAATAATATCATTTGTTTCCGGGTCAATGATATTTTGTGCGAAGGCTTTTCCATCCAACTCTTCATCCAAAATAGGAATATAGTCAAGCCCTTCATCAGCAAGCTGCTTAAGAGCCTTTTTTGTGAATATTCTGCCGGATGTTACAATGACATCCCCTGTCGTGGGAGATTTGATATCAAAGCTGGCTCGCTGGCGCTTAAGGTTTTCAGCAGAAAATGCTTTAAAAAACGACCCATCCTTTTTAGTAATCTGTTCTGTGGTGTAGAAAAAATCCAATATATCTTCGCTGCTATATCCAAATGCTTTAAAAAGAATAGACACTGGAAATTTTCGACGCCGATCTATCCGTATATATAGGATATCTTTAATATCTATTTCCATGTCAATCCAGGAACCCCTGACCGGGATCACTCTGGCATTATAGATAATTTTTCCTGTAGAATAATTTTTACCTTTATCATGATCAAAAAAGACTCCTGAAGATCGATGTAACTGACTGACAACTGCCCTTTCAGTTCCATTAATTATAAAGGTACCCTGACGAGTCATCAGAGGGATGGTTCCAAAATATATTTCTTGTTCTTTAATGTCACGGATAGCAGAAACACCTGTATCCTTATCATAATCATAAACAACAAGTCTGACTTTTATATTAATGGGAATGTCGTATGTCA
>JAWSVH010000184.1:0-9921 GCA_033852015.1 Desulfobacula sp. | reverse complement strand
TGGTGGTTATTAATTGTGGAGCCATACCCAGCGAACTGTTGGAAAGTGAACTGTTCGGGCATGAAAAAGGCGCATTTACAGGTGCCCATCGTTCCAGAATCGGGCGGTTTGAAATTGCAGACAAAGGAACAATTTTTTTAGATGAAATCGGAGATATGAGTCCGGATCTTCAGGTTAAACTGCTTCGAGCCCTTCAGGAAAGAAAATTTGAGCGTGTTGGTGGAACCGCTACCATTGAAGTCGATATCCGGGTAGTCTCCGCTACCAATAAGGATCTGATTTTGGCCATTGAAAAAGGGTCTTTTAGAGAGGATTTGTATTATCGTCTGAATGTGATTCCCATTCACATCCTACCATTGAGGGAACGAAAAGAAGATATTCTTATTTTGACCGAGTACTTTCAAAAACAATTGGCGAATAGGGGGAAAGGCTATCAGGTTAAAGCATTTTCCCAAAAAGCAACCCAAGCCCTGCTGAATTATGATTGGCCCGGTAATATTCGTGAACTTGAGAATTTAGTTGAACGTACGTCGGTTTTGGTTGAGGAGCAGATAATTGAGATGCATGATCTTCCGGAAACCTTCACATCTGATTCTTCACACAGAATACTTGTCGGTGTTGAGTCTGTTTTTAACAACCAAACTGGTTTTAACGATGCAGTGGATCAGTATCAACGATCTTTAATACTGCATGCCTTGAATGAAACGAGATGGGTAAAGGCCAGAGCTGCAGAATTATTGAAGATGAACAGAACGACCCTTGTCGAAAAAATTAAAAAGATGAACATAGAGCCAGAAAGCCAAATCCCTATCTTTTAATCGAAAATATGCCATTATTTTGACGCTATTTGTGAGTAAACTATCCTTTCAAATTCATATTCAATTGCCCTGAAAATATATTTTTTGAGAATCAATGCTTTAATTCACACCGTTGATCTGGTATTATGTTTGTAATGGTCGTGATATGGCATGCTACTTGCTTTGACTAACTTTGAAATGATATCAATCTATAAAGCAGAGTAAAGGTTATGAGTAAATCAAACTACAAATTTAGTATTTTATTTCACTTATGGCATGTCTGGGTCATATTGCTTCTTGTCATTGGTTTTGTGCCATATTCTGCATGGGCCAAACAGGTTTCGATAAAAAAAATACAAATCCAGCATGACCCATTATCCGTCCGATTTTTCATTGCCGAAAAAACGCCTATTAAAGTGATTCAAGTCGAGAAAAAAGAACTTTTGGTTGCATTGAAAAATGTGAAATTGGAAAAAGGATTTAAAGTTCTGGGAAAAAAGAATTCTGCCATTAGTCATGTGGCGATGGAAAATCTTCCTGGTAATGTTTTAGCTGTTATCCTTACCAGTGATCGTCCATTTGGGAAAATCAAAACAAAATTTAATACCTCAGATTCCAGTTTTATAGTCAGCCTTGAAAGACCGAAGGAAGCGCAAGTTATTAAGCCATTGCCTGTAATACCGCCTGTCGTAACGGTACCAGTAAAAAAACAAACTGAAAAACCACAGGTTTCACCACCACCAGCATCACCAGCGCCAGCGACTGATCCAACGGTTACACAAGAGATTCAAACGATTCAAAGACATAAAATACCTCCGTTTCCAGAGTCTCCAAAATCAAAGAAGAAAAAACCGGGTGAAAAAACATCGATTACAGATTCATTAAAGAAACCGGTAAAAGTAGGTGAAGCAACTGTGTATGTTCCTCCTCAAAGGGATAAGAGTGATCTTAGAGGAGATATTAGTGATCTGCTAATTGTTGTTGATAAAGAGGAGTGTGATTCAAAGCAGATTGCCAATGCTGTTTTGCTTTTGAAAAAAGGACTCGCAAAAGATGCATTCGATGTATTGGATCAATACATTGTCCAAGAAAATTTTTCTTGTCTTGAGCACGCTTATTTTTTAAGAGCCTATGCATTCTATAAAGATTTGCCTGATGATGGCTTTGCACAATTAATAAAAGCCGAGCGTATGTTTCAGGATGCATTGGTAAGTTATCCTAAATCAATATTTTTGCCATATGGATATTCCGCTATCGGGATAATCCAAAAACAATTAAATAACATTTCTGCTGCAGAAGGGTATTTTAATATTGTTAAGCAAGGTTATATGACATATTCAGGGCTTCCTGAAGTTTTATATCATCTGGCAGATATATATGACCAGAAGGGATATGCAGATAAAGCATTAAAGTATTATAAACAAGTTTTTGAAGATTCAGTTGAAAATAATTATATTGCGGATGCGGGTATTGGATATGGAAAAGCGCTTTTTAAAAAAAGGCAGTATCTGGATTCGTTAAGGGTTTTAAATTTTGTTGTTCGGTCTGCTCCTAAAAAGGTCTATTCGTCCCATGAACTTTTATTGAATATTGGACATGCCAATTTTGAAGTGGGTCAGAGCAAAGCTGCTCGTCAGGCGCTAATCCGTGTGATGAATCTGTTTCCAGAGATTGAGGGATTGGACGTTATTCTAAGTAAAATCGGTGATACTTATGGCATGGAAAATAATGAAGAAAAAGCTGTTAAATTATATGAATTGGTCCGGGAAAAATATCCTGATTCCCAAGGATATATTGCAAGCTCGATCGGCATAGCACGATATATGAAAAAGAATGCAGACAAAATACTGATCTATGAGATGATCAAAACTAAATTTCCTGAAAATTTATATGCCAGAATCGCAATGATGCGTATGGCAGAAATATATCAGGCAAGTGGTGAATATAATAAATGTATTAAAGAAATTGAAGATTTGTTGTCAACTCATCCCCGGGGGTTGCGTTATGAAGCAGTCAAATTGATGCAAAGAGCATACGAGGCATTGTTTCAAAAACAACTTAAAGAAGATGGGTACACAAAGGTGCTTAATCGGTACGAACTTGAGCATACGCGAATCGACAGGATGGGGAGTCGAAAAATTGCATTGAATGTCGGTCTATCATATTTGGAAGCAAAATTATACGACCAGGCATTTAATCATTTGATAAATGCGTATAAACAGTATAAAAGATCTTCAAGGTCAGAGCCGCTTCTTTTGGGGCTTGGAATTGCGATGGATGAATCCGGTAGAAAGGATGATGCACTTAAATTGTTTAATGCATTTCCAAAACGATTTCCAAAAAGCCGAAACAGGGGTGATGTTCTTTTGCGAGCAGGCAGGATTTATCTGGATAAGAAAAAATATGCATTATCATCTGCAAGATTTAATACTGCATATAAAATATCAAAAGATCACCTGGAAAAAGGTAATGTATTGATCCTGCATTCAAATGTATATGAGCAAAAAGGGGATTTAAAAACGGCTTCAATTTTGCGAGAAAAGGCAATTAAAGAAGTGGCAATGGCTTCGGGTGAAAATTATGATATTCTTACTGATGCCTATAAGGAGTTGGGAAGAATATATATTGCGCTTGAGAAATATGTGAAATCTGCAGATGCATATTTGAAAGCATTGAGTTTTTCCGATGATGCCCAAGAAAAAGCAAACTTAGGTTTTTTGCTTGGAGATGCGTATCAAAAAGGTAATATTATCCAGAAAGCAAAAGATGCTTATCAGCAGGTGGTTACATCAGATGATTCTGTTTGGGCAAGACTTGCACAGCAGCGACTGAATACGCTTGAATTGGCAGAAGTGGTTCAAAACTCTTAGGAGGACGTAAGGAAGCCAAAAAAATATGCCGGGACATAGAATCTTTATTATACTTGAAAATCCCAAAGAGAGAATGGCATATGTCCAGTTTTTTGAGGACCTTGGTTTTTTAGTAGATGCAGTACCCGATGGATCTGATGCTTTTTCATATCTTGAAGAAAATAAAACAGATCTGGTAATTACCGATGTTGCAACTCCCGGTCTTTCTGCTGTAGAATTTCTTAAAAAAATTAATACGAGTAACATATCATGCCAGACGCTTTTTCTTAGTGAGGAGCCTGTTCTTGAACACGCGGTTAACTTAATGAAGTTAGGTGCATTGGATTATCTGGTTCGGCCGGTGGAGTTTGAACAGCTGCATTTTCAAGCCAAAAGAGCGATCATCCAGTCAAAGAAGGCCCAACCTGCTACTAAAATTTCTCAATCCCATACCCCTAAAAAAGTTAAAATCATTGCCAAAGATGAAGGTATTCAGCGGTTGTTATCTATGGCTTCCCGGGTGGCTAATTCAAGTGCGTCTGTTTTGATCCAGGGTGAAAGTGGCACGGGTAAAGAATTGGTTGCAAAATATATTCATGAAAAAAGTGGCAGATACAACAAACCGTTTATTGCAGTCAATTGTGCCGCTCTACCAGAAAATCTTTTAGAAAGTGAATTGTTCGGTCATGAAAAGGGCGCATTTACAGGGGCTATCTCTCGTAAAATAGGTAAGTTTGAGCTGGCTCATAAAGGGACGTTATTTTTAGATGAAATTACAGAGATGCAATTCCATCTTCAAGCAAAGTTGTTAAGAGTTCTTCAGGAAAAGGTTGTGGATCGTGTTGGGGGAATAGAACCGGTTGATGTAGATGTCCGGGTGATTGCCACCACCAATCGTGATGCAAAAAAAGCCGTGGAAGATAATGATTTTAGGGAAGACCTTTTTCACAGGTTAAATACGATTCCTTTGGTTATACCACCCTTAAGGGATCGAAAAGGAGATCTTGAATTATTATGCAAATTTTTTATTCAAAAATATTGTAAAATTGACGGCAGGAATGTCAAAGGCTTGACAACACAGGCTATGAATCTTTTATATAGCCATTCATTTTCTGGTAATGTGCGAGAGCTTGAAAATATTATTCACAGAGCTGTTCTTCTTGCAAATTCTGATCAGATAAGCCCTGAAGATCTGATGATTGATATTGAAAATACAACCGGTGAAACTGCTGAATCTTTTGTTAATAAAGGTGTTGAGCCGGAGCCCAGTTCTTTAAAAGGGATGGAACAAAAGATGATTTATAAGACCCTTGATCAGACCGAGGGCAATCGAACCCACGCTGCAAAAATTCTGGGCATTAGTGTCCGAACCCTCCGCAATAAGCTTCACGAATATAAAGAAAAAAACTGATTTAAAGCTTAGGCATATAAATTGCAGAAACAATCATTGCAGGTTGTTTTTTTAACATGATTTATATTTTTTAACTCATTTTGGGGATAAAAATGGCAGATTCAAGAATATTTGGCCACACCGTAAAAATGATTGCAAAATCACTTGATGTGTCCGCCAAACGGCATAATTTGATTGCGGGTAATATCGCCAATATGGATACCATTGGATATAAACCCAAAGACCTTGATTTTAATAAAACGCTTAGCCGGGCAATGGGCAAAAAGGAACCGGATTTTTTAGATAAAACCCATGCTAAACACTTGTCTCCACAGGGAGAAATTAATTCTGGGGGTATCAATGGTCAGGAGAGTGAGGATGTGGATATTTATCATCTGGATTCTGTAAATATTGATACGGAAATGATGAATTTGACTGAAAATAATATTAAATACCGGACGACGACAGAATTATTGCTTAGAAAAATGAAAATATTACAGTACTCAATTGATGAAGGAGGCAGATAATATATGGATTTATTGAATGCATCAAAAATTAGTGGCACAGCTCTGGCTGCTCATAGAACAAAAATGAATGTGATCGCCGAAAATCTAGCCAATGTGGATACGACCCGTACTAAAGATGGAGGGCCTTATCGTCGGAAAATGGTGGTTTTCAAAGGTGAAGATATTAATTCATTTAAAAGTGTGATTGAAGAAAAACAATTAAAAGAGCAACGATTTGGTATTGAGCTGTCGCCCATCGAATTTGACACAAAAAAAATATCAGGGCAGGACAAAGGCACTGGGGTAAGAGTGGATCAAGTGATAGAATCCCAGGAGGATTTTCGCCTGGTCCATAATCCATCGCATCCGGATGCAGATCCTGCAACCGGTTATGTGAAAATGCCCAATGTGGATCATCTCACTGAAGTTGCGGACCTTTTGGTGGCAAAAAGGAGCTATGAAGCAAGTGTAACTGCGCTTTCAGCGACAAAGGATATGATTCTAAAAGCCCTTGAGATAGGCAAATAATTAGGAGAAAATAATTATGACACCAATAAATGGCATCGGGAGAATTTCTCTCAATACAGAAACTCTGCACGATAAAATAAATCGTCGAAGTCCTGAATTTGCACAAAGAATTGAGGCGGCTATAAAAGATGTGAATACCAATCAGCAGGTTGCAGATGAATCTATTGAAAAGGTTATTTTGGGTGAAATGGGTATTCATGAAGGTATGATGGCCATTGGTAAAGCTGAAACAACCTTGAAGGTTTTGGCGCAAGTTAGAAATAAAGTCATGGCTGCATACACTGAAGTCATGAGGATGCAGGTCTAATATTTTTAAGGCAAAATGGAGTGATACACGTTTATGAATCCTGTCATTGAAAGAATTATTACCACCTTTAAAGAATTACCGATGGCCAGGAAAGTTGCCCTGGGTATTTTTGCGATGGTCCTCGTTGCCGGGATTACTTCCTTATTTGTTTTTACAAATAAAACGTCATTTAAGGCAGCTTATCATGGGCTCACAAAAGAAGATGCTGCAATGGTGGTCGATAAATTAAAAACGGAGAAGACCCCCTATCGGCTCACAGGAGATGGCACCACCATTTTGGTTCCAGAGGCTCTGGTATATGAGGTGCGACTTTCCATGGCAAAAGAAGGCATTCCTAAAGGGGGCGGAGTCGGCTTTGAAATATTTGATAAAACAGAATTCGGAACCACTGAATTTGTTCAAAAGATCAATAAGACTCGGGCGCTTCAGGGTGAATTGGCCAGAACCATCAGTGCGTTTGATGAGGTTAAATCTGCCCGGGTGATGATTGTTTTGCCAAAAGATTCTGTGTTTGTCGAAGAAGTTAAAAAACCTTCGGCGTCTATTTTGTTAGAATTGAATTCCGATTTGGCAAAAGGAAATGTTGAAGCGATTGCACATCTTGTGGCCAGTTCAATACAGGATTTAACTCCAAAACTTGTTACCATAGTAGACACAGCAGGTAGAATTCTTTTTGAAGGAAAATCCGGAGAGGAACAAGCCAAGATAACGGCACAGAATTTTGCAGATGCGCAGTATCAATACAAAATCAGGTTTGAGGAAAATCTGACCCGAAGAATTCAGACCATGCTTGAAAGAATTGTGGGCAAAGATAAGGCGATTGTCCGGGTAACATCCGAGATGGATTTTTCAAAAAATAATGTGAATGAAGAGATTTATGACCCCTTTGAACGTGGGGGTGAATTCATACGCAGCCGTAAAAACCGGGCAGAAAAGTTGACCAGCACATCCGAGGAGATTCCAATCCCTTCAACCGTAAATCCTATTGTCGGTGAAGATGGGCTTGACGGGCAGCAAAATAATGAACGGGTGAATAAAAGTGACGATACGTTTAATTTTGAGATCAGTAAGCGGATAAGAGAAACCAGAAAACCAATGGCAGTATTAACTCGGTTGTCTGTTGCGGCAGTCGTGGATGGTAAATACGAATATAGAAACAATGAAGATGGAAACAGACAAAAAGTATACATACCCAGATCAGATGCAGAAATGAAGCAGTTTCGTGATATTGTTATCAAATCGATGGGATATAATGAAGAAAGAAGCGATCAGGTGTCCATGGAAAGTTTCCCTTTTGCTTCTATTGCCGACATTGAACCTGAGACATCTCAGACGCGTTTTAATTTGGTATATAAAGAATATGGGCGAATCATCGGCAACTTGTTGATTCTTATTGTCCTGTTTCTTTTCATTATACGACCCATTGTAAAAACAGTTAAAGAGATTAAGACAACTGTTGAACAAGAATCTTTGCCTGGGTCTGAAGAAATGGCACTTATTGAAGATGAAGAAAAAGAGATTGAATTTAAGGATATGGATGGTAAGCAGCAACAGGAATATCTGGAGATGCTCACCACTGATCAGAAAAAAGATTTCTTAGTAAAGATGGCGCCGATGGAAAAAGCGACTTATCTTGAAAATATGCCGGTGAATGAAAAAGCTAAATATTATGCCCAAAAAGATTTCTATAAGACAGTTAATATCCTTAGAGGATGGGTCAGCGAAGTTGAGGAAGAGGAGGAGGAATAATTATGGTAGATGTTTTAGACTCCAATAGCATATCGGGTCCTAGAAAAGCGGCCATATTTCTGATGGCCATGGGTGAAGAGTATGCGACTAAAGTTTTCGGGAAGATGAATGAACAGGAAATTGCCGATGTGGCATTTGAAATGTCAGCCATCGATAATATAACACCAGAAATGTTAAGAACGGTTTCTCTTGATTTTGTAGCAAATTTTGAGGGGGAATCAAAGATGATTATTGAAAGTGATTCTTTTATTCAAAATATCGTTAAGAAGACAATGAGCCCAAAAGATGCCAGCGCAATTTTAGGAGACCTGGAAAAAAAGAAACAGGACAAACCTTTTATCTGGAGCAGGAACGTCAATGTGGGAACCCTTGCCGGTTATATAGAAGGAGAGCATCCACAAACGATTGCCATGATACTTGCTCATATGCCGTCTGAAATATCTTCTGAGATTATGATGACGATTCCCGAGGACTTGAAAGGGGATATTGCCATGAGAATTGCACGGTTGGGGCAGATCTCCGAAGATGTGGTGAGAGATGTAGACAAGGCTTTGAAACTTGAACTTTCAGGTGCCGTGGGTCCCGGGGGGAAAGCCGGTGGTCTTCAGGTTCTTGTGGATATTATTAATGGTGTGGATAAATCAACCGAAGATGCAGTTATGGAGTTTGTTGAAGAAGATAACCCGGAAATGGCCAATGATATTCGTAATTTGATGTTTGTATTTGAAGATCTGACCAGTATTGATGATATGGCAATGAGAGAAATCCTTAAGAAAGTTGAAGGCCAGCAGTTGACATTTGCGCTTAAAACCGCAACCGATGAAATGAAAGAAAAGATTTTCTCCAACCTTTCACAAAGAGCGGGTGAAATGCTTAAAGATGATCTTGAGGCCATGGGTCCTGTTCGTCTGACAGAGGTAGAAGAAGCTCAACAGACCGTTGTCCGTGCTGCTAAAGAACTTGAGGCAGACGGTACGATAACCCTTGGGAAAGGAAAAGACGATGTCCTTGTCTAATGATAATGATCAGTTCCAGCCGATGGCGATACATACTTTGGAACAGCTTGACGAAGAGTCCAATAATAATAAGATTAATGAATTGGACCCGGATTTTGATCGGTTTAAACTATTATTTGATGAACCTAAATTCAAAGAAAATGAGGCCCTTGATTTTAAGGCCATGTATGAATTTAAAAAGGAGCAAGAAGACGTTGTTTTCAAGCCTTTGATTGAGAGGGATGAAGACAAGGGTGAAGATCAAAAGCCGGTGTCGGATGAAGAAACAGAACCCGAGGAACCCGAGTTAACTCCCGAGGAAAAAGGGTTTCAGGAAGGGTTTGAAAAAGGGTTGGAAGAGGGTACGGACCAGGGTTTAGCTGAGGGTAAAGAGCAAGGTCATGAAGAGGGTTTTAAAAAAGGCGAAGAAGAAGGGTTAAAAAAAGGTGAATCCGAAGGCTTTGAAAAAGGTCATGCCCAGGGGACTGAACAAGGGGTCCAAGAAGGTGAACAAAAAGGAGAAGCCCAGGCAAAAGAAGCAGCAGAACAGTTTTTAATTGCGCTTGAAGATACCTTGAAAACAGCAGATCAGACGCTTGACCTAATCGTTGATAAATATGAGGAAGGTATTATCTCTCTGATTCAACAGATTGCTCAAAAAACGATAATGGCGAAAATCCAGATTGATGATGAAATTGTTAAGCCCATGATTTTGGAGGCATTAAAAACACTTGTTCAACCAGAACAAATTATTTTAAGCGTATCTTTGGAAGATTATGAATATATTGAAATGATAAAAG
>JAWSVH010000183.1:0-1019 GCA_033852015.1 Desulfobacula sp. | reverse complement strand
TGAGATCCGTACTCTTCTGCTTTTTTCGCCATCAGTCCCACATTGGAGACGCTTCCCATGGTGGCAGGGTCAAACTGTCCGTGGGCCTTGCAATCATCAATCACCATCTGGTAAATGGTTGCATAACACCGGTCCGGAATCATGGCAATGGTATCCTGGAGTTTGCCATCCCGATTCCACATTTTTCCACCGTCCCGAATAACATTTGGCATGGAGGCATCAATGATGACATCATTGGGAAGGTGCAGGTTCGTAATTCCCTTGTCAGAATCCACCATGGCAAGTTCGGGCTGCTGCTCATAAGCGGCCTGGATATCCGCTTGGATTTCCTTTTTAAGATCCTCCGGCAATTGGTTGATTTTATTTGCGATGTCGGCAAGCCCATTATTGAAATTGACCCCTGTTTTTTCAAATTCAGCACCGTGTTTGGCAATCAAATTTTTGAAAAAGACCGATACACAATGACCGAACATGATGGGATCCGATACTTTCATCATGGTTGCCTTTAAATGAAGTGACAGCAACGCATTTTCAGCTTTGGCCGTTTCTATCTGTGCGTCGTAAAAACTGCAAAGGGCGTTGATGTTCATAACGGAGGTGTCTAAAACTTCACCTTCAATTAGATCAAGCCCTTCTCTAAGAACCCTGATCTTCCCGTTACTGGAATGGAATTCAATTTTTGATGTACAGTCTTTATCAAGCGTGACGGATGTTTCACTGCCAAAAAAATCTTTTTGGGTCATGTGGGCCACCCGTGTAGCAGAGCCGGACGTTGGCCAGGGCTTCATCATTTTATGGGGGTTTTTCAAGGCAAATGATTTAACAGACAACGCTGCCCTTCGGTCAGAGTTGCCCTCCCTGAGAACCGGATTGACTGCAGAACCCAGTGCTTTTGAAAAAGTTTTCAGAACCTTCTCCTCATCCGGAGTTTTAGGATTTTCAATGTAATCCGGGATAGGGTAGCCTTTTTCCTGAAGTTCTTTTACTGCTGCCGTAAGTTGGGGTACAGAAGCTGAAAT
>JAWSVH010000182.1:0-20184 GCA_033852015.1 Desulfobacula sp. | reverse complement strand
GCTTTGGCTTTTGAAAATGCATCTGCCAGATTTCGGCACTGCCAGAAAATATCGATAAACTCCGCAGACTCTTTAAACGATTTACGGATATATCTAAACTTAATAAACATAATTGCCCACGAAGTGATTGAAAAGAATAAAAGCAGCAGCAATATAAATTTCACAACCGGGCCTGCATCACTCAACATGTAAAACAATCCAATAGTCTCTGTGGTCATATGTCCTCTCTTACAAATTTACCTTTATCTGGGTAAAATAATAAAACAACTTTTTTAATAAAAAATAAGTATATGAGCAAGCATGTCATGTCAAGCCCTTATTAATAAGCGCACCAGTCAGTATGGCAAGCCACAGGCAATGATTTGACATAAAAATAAAAAGCCCCTGCATACAAATACAGGGGCTTTTTAAATATATATTAATATGAATGTCTAACGGGTTTACATCATGCCGCCCATTCCACCCATGCCGCCCATTCCACCACCAGGCATTCCACCAGGCATTCCACCAGCAGCTCCACCTTCTTCAGGTTTCTCAGCAATCATGGCTTCTGTGGTTAACATGATTGAAGCGACACTGGCTGCATTCTGAAGTGCAAAACGAACCACTTTTTTAGGATCCATAACACCAGCTGCAATCAAATCTTCATAGACATTTGTTCTAGCATTGTAACCAAATGCACCTTTGCCCTCTTTAACTTTATTGATAACAACTGAACCTTCAACACCGGCGTTGTCAGCAATTTTTCTTAAGGGTTCTTCAATGGCTCTTGCGATTACATCCACACCCAGCTGTTCTTCTCCTTCAAGATTAAGTTCTTCAAGGGCTTCGATGCTTCTAACAAGCGCAACACCACCGCCAGGAACAATTCCTTCCTCAACAGCAGCGCGAGTCGCGTTAAGTGCATCTTCAACACGGGCTTTTTTCTCTTTCATCTCAGTTTCAGTCGCTGCACCAACATTAATAACGGCGACACCACCAACGAGCTTTGCAAGCCTTTCTTGAAGTTTTTCTTTATCATAATCAGAAGAGGTCTCATCAACCTGGGCCCGAATCATTTTAACACGACCTTCAAGCGCTTCTCTGGAACCTGCACCATCAACAATAGTCGTATTATCTTTATCAATAGTAACTGATTTTGCTTGTCCAAGGTCTTGAAGTGTTACATTTTCAAGTTTAATTCCGATATCTTCTGAAACAACCTGTCCACCAGTTAAAACAGCAATATCTTCTAACATGGCTTTTCTTCTATCACCAAAGCCAGGTGCTTTTACTGCTGCAACATTAATAGTTCCACGAAGTTTATTTACAACCAGTGTGGCAAGGGCTTCGCCTTCCACATCTTCAGCAACAATCATGAGCGGTTTACCGGTTTTAGCAATCTCTTCAAGAACCGGAAGAAGATCTTTCATGGAAGATACTTTTTTATCACAAATCAGAATAAAAGGGTTTTCAAGGGCTGCAACCATCTTTTCTGAATCTGTCACAAAGTATGGAGAAAGATATCCACGGTCAAACTGCATACCTTCTACAACGTCCAAAGTGGTATCCATTGATTTGGCTTCTTCTACAGTAATAACACCTTCTTTACCAACTTTATCCATGGCTTCAGCTATGATGTTACCAATGGTTTCATCATTGTTGGCAGAAATAGTTCCAACCTGGGCAATATCATTCTGATCCTTGGTGGGTTTAGTCATTTTTTCAAGGCTCTCGACAATTTTAATAACAGCTTTGTCGATCCCTCTTTTAATTCCCATGGGATTGTTACCGGCAACAACAAGTTTTTGACCATTTTCATAAATTGCTCTGGCAAGAACTGTTGCAGTGGTTGTACCGTCACCAGCCATATCAGAAGTTTTGCTGGACACTTCTTTTACCATCTGAGCGCCCATATTTTCAAATTTATCTTCAAGATCAATTTCTTTTGCAACAGTTACGCCGTCTTTGGTTACATTGGGAGAACCCCAGGATTTTTCAATAACAACGTTTCTACCTTTTGGTCCAAGAGTAACAACAACTGCATCCGCAAGGGCTTGTACACCTCGAAGCATGGCTTCACGGGCCTTTGCATCATATTTAATTTCTTTTGCCATCTTTACTAATCTCCATTTATATCGTTAAGTTATTCAACTACTCCAAGAACATCATCCTGACGTAAAATAAGATAATCAATTCCGTCGATTTTCACCTCAGTTCCACCATATTTACTGAAAAGAATACGATCTCCGACTTTTACGTCCATTGGAAGAAGTTTTCCATCTTCACCCATACGGCCATTACCGCTGGCAACAATTTTACCCTCTGCTGGTTTTTCTTTTGCTGTATCAGGGATATAAATACCACCTTTGGTTTTTTCATCCTCTGCAACACGTTCGACAAGAATTCTGTCACTTAAAGGTCTTAAACTCATGATCAATTTCTCCTTTACTTGCTATTTTGTTGTGTTAATGATTCAAAAATTATTCAATAACCGTCTCAGCTTTTTGGATCTACTTTTGGCTTTGACGCTGTTTTTGTTTTTGGGGACCCGGCTACAGTTTTTGTCTCTGATTTAGTTTCTGTTCCGGTCTTTGCCCCGTTCTTAGCACCACCGTAGTCAGTAACATACCAGCCAGTGCCTTTAAGATGAAAAGAACTCTGGGAAATTAGTTTTTTAAGTCCACCCTTACAATGAGAACAATTTGATAGGGGGGCTTCGGAAATTTTTTGAAATGCTTCTATAATTTGTCCACATTCTGTACATTGATATTCATAAACTGGCATTGTATTCTCCATCGTTCTTTTTGTCTTCTTTAGGAAAAGCAAAGATAAAATAACAAGTCTTTTCCCCTTGTCAAGAAGGTTTCTCCAAAAACCTTGCATCAATTTCATACCCGGGAACAGACAGCCAATCCTTATAAAATTCAAATACTTGATTTAAACCGGGAACCGAAATCTCTTTTAAAATAGTATGCGTTAAACAATGGACCCTATGCTCTTCATCTCGTGTCACATCCACTTCGTTTCTATTTTCGTACCGCTGTTCAAATTTTGAAAACCGAACGACATGTACCAGTTCATGGCTTAAAACATACAATAAAAAAGGATCCAGCAACAAATCACCTTGTTCAATGATTGAAAGAATTGCACTGTCCTGTAAACAAACGCGATAAAGGCTGAAGGAGGACGAACCTAAGGGCACATCTTTTTTACGCGCCTCATATTTGACAACCTGGGCCACTGGACCTTCAAGGAGCTCATGGGGATCCAGATCTTTAGCCGTCTTTATATCGTATCTATTTTTCAACCACTGCCCGGAAGACATTTTAAAGTGGTTATTCACCAGTTCCTCAGATACTTTAACCGCCTCGTCAACTTTTAGAAGTTCTTTGGAATTAAAATATATGGGTGTCTGCATTTTTGCACCTGTAAAAAAATCAAAATAAAAAATAGACATTCAAACAAATAGTATGCTATGATTCTTAATTAATAAAATTTTAGATACTAATAATTTTCATAAGGGAGGTGATTTTCTTGAGCAGTGTGATTAAAAAGAGGAAGAAAAAAATGAGGAAGCATAAACACAGAAAACTCCTTGCCAAGACCAGACATCAAAGAAAGAAAAAATAGCTTTTAAGATATGGCGAGTGTTGAAATGCAATAAATCTCAATTCAACACTCGCCAAGCTTTTTTTATCTTTATTCAACTCCCTTAAAATATCTCATTATTTCAGAGTCTGTTGACAAAATCAACGTACTGTCAGATTTCAAAGTATTCTTGTACACTTCCATTGTCTTTAAGAAAGCATAAAATTCAGGATCTGCCCCATATGCCTTGGCATAGATATCAGTGGCTTTTGCATCTGCCTCCCCTTTAGCAGTCTGGGATGTTTTATAGGCTTCTGATTTAATCACCTGTAGCTCTTTTTGTTTCTCACCCCGAATATTGCTTGCTTCTCCCTGACCTTCAGCACGATACTTTTCAGCAATCTGGTTCCGCTCTGCAATCATCCTGTTATAAACCGCCTCCCGAACATTTTCGATGTAATTGATTCGCTTAATCTTAACATCTACAAGTTCAATACCAAACTGATCCAGTTTACCGCTCGCCTGTTTTACAATTCGTTTTGTAATCTCATCTCTTCCCAGATCGATTTTATATTGAATCCGCTTTCGATCTTCATCTACCACTGATTCAAACGTATCCATAGGGCGGTCCGTATTTCTAACACTTTCCACCAAAGGGTAAGACGTAATAAGGTTTCTCATGGCAGGATCAATAATATCATTCAGTCGGTCAATGGCAGCAATTTCATTGGTCACAGTCTGAAAATATTTAATTGGGTCAACAATTTTCCATCGTGCGAACGTATCCACCCAAATATAGGTTTTATCTTTTGTCGGGACTTGTCCTGGAACACCATCCCAAGTTAACAGGTTTTTGGGAAAAATATTTGCCTTTTGAAAAAAAGGAAGTTTAAAGTTCAAACCCGGTTCGGTCACCGGATCTCCCACCACTCGACCGAACTGAGTGATCACCACCTGTTCGGTCTCATCCACTACATATGCAGAATTCCATGCCAAAAAAGCACTGGCTGCAATAATGATCAAAATTACATTTCTTATAATAGCATTCATCATCTACTCGCTTTTATTTAGGAATCTGTTTTTAGAAAGATCTGCAGCATTACCACTTCCCATGTTCAAAAGAGGCAACATATTTTTTTGGTCAGAATCAATAATATATTTATTACCGAGCCTGGGAACTATTTCTAACATAGCCTCCAGATATAATCGCTTTTTGGTGACATCTTTGGCTTTTGCATACGCTTTATAAACCGCAGAGAATTTTGCCGCATCACCCTCGGCACGGTTAATTCTATCTATTGCGTATCCTTCTGCTTCTTTTATCACTCTTTTAGCTTCACCACGGGCCAGTGGGACCTCTTTATTATATTCTTCCCGCGCCTTATAAATTGTCTGCTCTTTTTCCTGAATCGCCTGGTTTACTTCGTTAAAAGAAGACTGAACAGGCTCTGGAACATTTGTTTTCTTCATTTCAAGATTGACAATTTTAATACCAGATTGTGCCTGATCCATCTCTTTTTGAAGCATTTCTTGAGCTGCCAAAGCAATCTCTTCACGCTTACTGATAACCTCATTAATACTTCTGTCTCCAACCACCGTCCTCATGGTCGCCTCTGACATATCCCTTAAAATAGCCTTCACATCCTTAACCTTGAAAAGATAATCTTTAGGGTTTGAAATCTTATATTGCACAATCCATGGGACCACAGCAACATTCAAATCTCCAGTCAACATCAAAGAACTTCCCTGGGTAGAGCTTTCATTTGAATATCGTCTTTTACTGACAGGAGTGTCAGATCTCAACCCGAATTCTTCTTTATATATTCTTTTTACCTTTAGCTTAGTGACTTTTTCGATACCTGATGGTAACTTAAAGTTCAAACCCGGCTGTCCGATTCGGTGATATTTTCCAAACCGCTGGATGACACCGGCTTCTTCCGGTTTTAGAGTAAAAAAAGTAGATGACCCGAAAAACAAAGCTAAAACAACAATCACACCAAGAACAATACCAGAAGATTTAAAATCTTTAAATTTATTCAAAAGTTCATCCATCTGTGGAGGTCTTGGCATACCAGGACCGCCGCCATCTTTTTTTTGCTCAAACTTTTGCTGGTTTTCTCGTAATTTTTCCCAATCCCAATTCATAAATAATTTCCTGTAAGTTAATTTTGATTAAATTTGTTTCAAGAAAAAAATATACCCATATTTATATTTATCAACCCCAAAAGGCAATATTTTTTTATATTCCACAACCGTACGACTTTGACAATCTAATCAATCATATTAAATGAATATATATTCGCACACGATAATATGATATAAATCAGTTTTAGAAACATAAAGATCTTACGAAAAACAGGATATGCTAAATTGAAGAAAAAAAATAAAAAGCTCATTCACATCAGCGATATCCTGGCATCTGCTCTTGGCAAATACCGACCGGCCAAAGATACCCAGATGACCCAGATATGGGATATCTGGGACAGTGCTGTGGGCAAACCCATTGCCATGAATGCCAAACCCGATTCTTTTAAGGATGGCGTACTCATTGTGAATGTCTCGAGTTCCGCATGGATTCATCAGCTCAAATTCCTTGAAAAAGAGATGATTTTAAATATCAATAAAATGCTTGAACAAACTGTTGTCAAGCAACTCAGGTTTAAGATTGGAAAAATTCTCAGCTGAACATTTCTGTGAAGTTGCCACAGATTTTTTGCAACCGCAAAATGGTTACCGATTTTCAACGGATTCACTCATCCTTGCTGCCAGCACTGAAATATTCGGACACGAGAGAATCATCGACATTGGAACTGGCAGTGGCATTCTTCCCTTAATCTTGGCCTCAAAATATCCCGGTCTTGATATCGTTGGAGTAGAAATTCAAAAAGAACTATACCAGTATGCCTGTCAAAATATTTCAACTCACAAACTTGAAAATAAAATAAATCTGATAAATAAAGATATCAACGATATAAAATTAAGCGATATTAAAGACCCCGTGGATTTGATCGTATCAAACCCACCCTATAAGAAAAAAGGTTCCGGTCGATTAAACCCGGATTCTCAAAAAGCAATGGCCCGCCATGAAATGTCTCTTGATATCAACCAGTTATTTAAATGCTCAAAACAACTGCTCAAAGAGCACGGATCTCTATATCTGATTTTCCCGGCTGAACGCATATCCGATCTACTATCTGCCATGACCGATTATCAGTTCACGGCCAAAGAGATACGGTTTGTCCATACCAAACAAAATGCACCGGCAAAACGGGTTATCCTTTGTGCTGTAAAAAACAGCCATGCCCCCTGTACCATCTCTGCACCCCTGTATGTCTATTCAAATAACGGTCAACATACCAGTGAGTACCTTGCCCTAATTAATCCAGATAAAGTTTAACTCAGATAAAGGCTAAAACAAAGAAAGGCTAAAACAGACAAAGGCTGACCCTGAAAAAGCTTAACTCATCAATTCAGTAAGCTGCTGTGCAGAAATCATTGGGCTGCTCTTAGATGCATTTTCCGCTTTTTTAACTAACTCGATCAAACGGCTGCTCACTGGTGCTTTCTGCCCCAACTGGTTTGCCAAGTTAACAACGGCACCATTTAGATAATCAATTTCTGTTTTTCTTTTTTTCTCAAAATCCTCCCACATGGATGAACGCGCCAAAGGATCAATTTGCAGAACCTTTTTGGCAATCCGCAAAAATAACCAGTTTGGGAGTCTCAAAACATAAGCAGATATGGCCGGGGGTAAATCACTCAAAGCTTCCGGTTTAATTTTCTTTTGTTTAAGCAAACCCAACAACTCGATAATTGATGCCGCCAAAATCTTGCGATAGCCTTGCTGTGAAAGTTCTTCAAGCAAAGGAATACCGGAAAGTGCATTAATACTGTTATTAAGATTCAATATCAATTTACCCCATAACACACTTTCGATATCTAAAGAAAACCGAGCAGGCATCCCGTCCTGATTAAAAAGGTCCAAGTCAAGCTTCGGGTGTGATTCTAATACCAGTTCTCCTTTATTGCCTCGATGAAAACGTCCTTCCCCCATATTTAGAACATTGAAAGAAACCACCCCGGAAAGCAGCCTATCTTGTGGCAAATATCTTGCGGCAATTTCTTTGGCTCCGACCCCATTCTGCAAACAAACGACTAAAGTGTCATCACCAATTTTCCCTTGAAGATCTTTTGCTGCAGCTTCAACATCTTTACACTTAACTGTAAGCAAAACGATGTCCGCTTTGGGTAAATCATCTGTATCCGTCAGTATATTAATTGGCCAATTTAAATGAATCTCCCGTTGCTGGTAATCGGTTAGTCTTAGCCCCCAACACTCAAGATTCTGTTTTGTCGTCTTTCTGGCAAGCAAAGTGCAGTTAATCCCAGCGTTTAATAATGCGCCGCCAATATAACACCCAATTGATCCCGCTCCGTAAACAAGCACCTTGGTCTGATTCATTTAAATTGTTTCCTTCTGTTTCTTATTTTTTTAAAATCTATTTTCAGGAGATCATGTTTATTATCAGAGCTTCACCATTAATTTGCCTTTATTTCCACCGGAAAAAAGAAGGTTTATGCCCTCAATGGCGCTTTCAAGACCGTCAAGCACATGGGCCCTATATTTGATTTTACCTTCCATTAAATATTTTCCAACACTCATTGAAAGCTCAGGCAGTTTATCCCAGTGATCAGGCATGGCAAATCCTTGTATCTTAAGCCGTTTACGCACAATATTTGTCCAACTGGGTCCGGAAACAGGATGTTTTGAATTATACTCTGATATCACACCGCATACCACAATCCTGCCATGTGCATTCATCTGGTTAAAGGCCGCCACCTGAATAGGGCCACCTGTATTTTCAAAATAAAGATCAATACCATCGGGAGCCGCTTTAAAAAGTTCTTTTCTTAAATTCTTCGATGTATAGTTCACCGCAGCATCAAAGTTCAGTCCATCCACCAGCCACCGACATTTCTCATCTGTACCGGCCGACCCGATAACACGAAGACCTTCTGCTTTGGCAATCTGTCCTACGATAGAGCCCACAGACCCAGCAGCCCCTGAAACAAGTAACGTTTCACCCGACTTTGGCTTGCCAATATTCATCAGTCCCTGGTATGCTGTAACACCGGGAAGAGCAAGAACAGAAAGGATCGCTTCAGCGGGAATGTCCGCCGGTAAAATCTGCAAACCTTTTCCATTGCTCACAGCATATTCAGTCCATCCAAACATAGAGCTGACTTTCGTGCCCACAGAAAATTTATCATTTAATGATTCAACAATTTCACCAACACCACTTGAGCGCATCACCTCCCCTAAACCAACCGGAGGAATGTAGCTGGCCTTGTCTTCATTCATCCATCCGCGCATTGCCGGATCAAGGGACATATGGGTTTGTTTTATCAGAACTTGTCCATCTTTCAATTTAGGTTTCTCAATTTTCACAACCTTAAAGATATCAGGCGTAATTATAGTTTCGGGCCGTTTAACAAGTTGAATGGCTTTATAATGCATATTGTTACTCCCCCTTTTGAATGTTAGAGTCCTATTCCTCATTGTTCTCAAAGAAATTATGATTAAAAAATTCAGTGTACCAAATCATGAAAAAAGCAAAGAGATATCGGGTCAATTTAATTTCCCCGCTATAAACGCGGTTGTCCATGCGGCCTGAAAATTATATCCTCCGGTAATTCCATCAATATCCAGTAATTCACCGGTGAAATATAAATTCTTGCATACCTTACTTTGCATCGTCATCGAATTGATACTTTCTAAACTCACACCGCCACAGGTGACAAACTCATCTCTAAATGATGTTTTACTTTTCACGGAGTATTCATCGTTGGTTAAGACATTAACCAGCTTGTTTACTCCTTTTTTCCCAAGCTCACCCCACTTTTTTTGAATTGATAAATCCTTTTTTTCGAGCAGATATCGCCATAATCTGTCTGGCAGGAAAAAAGGCCTGACACTTGATAAGATTTTTTTTGAATGTTCCTTTATTATCTCTTGCAATTCTTGCTTAATAAAATCATGGTTTTTATTATTCGTCCAATTTACCTGAATATTAAATTCATACCCTTTTTCGTTCAATATTCGTGCTCCAAAAGAAGATAATTTCAAAATTGCAGGCCCGCTCATGCCCCAATGAGTCACCAGCAAAGGGCCTTGGGCTTTAAATTTTGTCCCCTGTATGCTTACAATGGTTTTTTCCACGACAATTCCCATTAACTTGGTTATCGGCTCATTGGGCATATTAAATGTAAATAGAGACGGAACAGGATGTTCAATCTTGTGATTTAATTTTTCGAGCCACTTTAAATTTTTTCTTTTGGGACAACCACCCGTTGCAATAATTACTTTGTCAAAATGACCCGATGAAATTTTTTCATCATCAAAATCCAACTTCAGCTTATCACCGATTTGTATAATGGTTTTTATCCCGCAACCGACTTTAACTTTAATTCCTAATTTTTTAGTTTGCACCAAAAAACAATCAATAATGCTTTGTGAATTTTGAGATACAGGGAAAACACAATTGTCGTCTTGAGTAACCAAGGGCACGTTTCTGGATTCAAACCACTGCATCGCATCCTTATTGTTGAAAATTCTAAAAGCCTTTTTTAAAAATCTTTCACCTCTCGGATAAGCTTGCGACAACTCTTTTATGGTTGTACAACCATTTGTAACATTACATCTTCCCCCACCAGATATTTTAACTTTTGCCAAAAGTGTTTTTGATTTCTCAAAGAGAACAACCTTAGCATCCGGATAATTTCCTTTTACAGTAATTGCTGAAAAAAAACCCGAGGCCCCACCTCCAACTATCGCGACTTCCATATTAACACCTTTATAACGGTTTCCCTGATATTATTCATTCATATATGTATTCTCGTATCAAGGAAATATGACAAAAAACAAGTGTATCAAATCATGACCTATTTTGCCAAAACAAACAAAAATCTTTTTTATCAAGCCGATAGCGGTGCAATAAAAGTAATTACGAAGTAATGGTAGGAGAATTATTTGTAATTCTTATAAAAAATGCGGGGTTTTGGAACCGATGGTTTATCGCGTGACAAAGAAGAGAATTTCAAACGGATCCTCCCAAAGAGTTTGGGAGGATCCCAAAAAAACAAACCGATATCAGGTGCAGGACCTAAAACCGGTTTATTTTAATATATAAATATATTTTTTTACTAACGTTACGACATACTCTGATTTCTTCTCAGACCAAAAAGACCCACCAGACCTGAACCCAACAAAAGAAGGGATGTTGGTACCGGTGTCGCTACCGGAGTTGCATTCAATAAAGAAATCATAGGACCTACAGCAAAATTAATTGTAAAATTCCCAGGAGCCCATTCATTCTCTGTATAGGTATAGTCATAATAGATTGTACCTGGTGATGTGGTATCATAAAGATACAGGCCTAATCCTGAAAAGTTAGAAAAATTTACAGACCCTCCAGGCTGATAGGCCACTTCAATACTCCCAAGTGTGCCTCCAGTTATAACTGCCGAAGAAATACCTGTTTGCAAAAGAAGCACGTGATCTATTGGATCTGTTGGACCTGAAGGATTACTAATATCAAAGAGGCCAAACTGATAATCACCCATAACCCCGTTGCTAAATGAAAACGTATAACCTGGAATAAGTTGTTCCCAGGCTGTACTGCCATTTCCAATTGCAGCGGATGCTGTTTGCGCGGTTAATAAAAAACTGCACGCTAAAAAGCAGGCAGCGACAAAAACTACAAATTTTTTCATTTTTCCTCCTTGTACAAAAAAACGATTTTCTTAATTCAAGCTTAATAAAAGCAAATATCATGCCTTTATCTGAAATTATCATTTATTACCTAGTAATAAATGATAATTAATTTATGAATGATATTTTTTTTTAAATTACAAGCAGTTAACTTACTAGGGGTTTTCCCTTAGTCCCTCTGCACCATAAAAAAAATTAGGACTTTTTTTACATAAAATTATGAAAATATTTACCTAATTCCCTAGTAGAAAAGGCCATCCTTTATGAACAAATTCAAGTTCATTCTCGATGGCCCATTCAGTAATCTGTTAATCTGTAATTAGGCGAAAGTTAAAACGATGCCTATGATACACTCAGCTTATTTCATTTTTTTCTTCTGGAAAACCCTATCAGCCCCACCAACCCGCTACCCAGCAGCCAGATAGCACCAGGAACAGGAACAGGAGAACTGGTTGTAATACTCAGATATGCTGGATTCAATCCATCTGCGCTACCAAAGGTAAATCCAGAATAGCCCGTATAGTTGAGCGAATAACCTGCAGTTCCAGGGCTGCTTGTCAACTGAGTTTTTAAATTATCTGTAATATCAAAGGATTTCAAGCCTGTTCCACCACTATATAGAACAGTTCCGCCAGCACTAAATGAGCCGATATCATCCCGCCCTTCAGTCGAGACGCTCAATATATCAAAATTAAACGTCGCAGAAATAATATCTTCGACAGGTTCGGTGTAACCACCCAGGTTAAAGGTTAATGAGGTATATGTTGAATATCCATCACCAGGGTCATATCTATGAGAAACTGTATTGGGATTTGCGTTGACCGTCCACCATCTATCATTTCCGCCAGAATACCAACTACGATTATAAACCTTGTCTCCATCCGGAGTAACTACAATTTTATAAGTGGCTGCCGATGCTACGCCCACAGGGATGAGCATGATCATTATTAGAATTGCTAAAATACCGATACTTTTCTTCATTTTACCTCCTCAACATTTAAATTGTTTTTTTGTTTATAATTTCAAAAAATTTAATTTTATCAAGGTGAATTAGCAACAACCATACCAGGAACCTAAAAGCCTATCTTAGCGCCTATCTTGTCCTATATTTCACTTAATTAACGGGGCATTTTTTCTTTTGTGGCTGATATCAACCAGTTTCGGTTGTACAAAAACAACCAGTTCAGACATTTATGAAACATTAAATTTTTGGGATATAGCTTAAAATGGTATCTTCTTGAATAAAAATATTCTGGCACAAGTATTGCGTATAAAGCAATTTAACATACATTCGATTGAATATTGTTCTGCTGGCAAAAGCGGGAAGTAATAATTGTTTTTTTTAAGGATGCCTGCAGTCGCCATACAGGCACGAGAGTCTCTAATATGTCTTTAAATTTTTCTGATAAACGGCAGGAAACGCGACGGTCCCTAAAAATGCCCATTGCTTTTTTTTCAAATAAAAAAGGCAATGACATGGCAAGCTTTGCGTTTGGATGGACTCAGGATGTTTGCTCACAAGGCATTTGCGTCCAAAGCAGACCCGGTCATATCCCAGGCATTGACAGCTTGATTACATTATCTGTAACATCTGAGGCACATGATCAAATTACCAATTATGGTGCTCCCGTGGAAATTGACGGGCAGGTTGTCTGGAATGATTTTAAAAAACAATGTTTCGGCGTCAAATTCGTGTAAAACGTTCTTATTGTTTTATCCCATGTTTTTGAAGTCGGTATCGCAAGGCACTTCGGGTAATACCAAGTTTTTTGGCAGCGTTTGACTGGTTCCACCCACAATTTTCTAAAGCTGCAACCATAAGGCTCTGCTCTTGGGCTAACATATCAAAATCATCATTTTCAAGCGTATGATGCAAAACCGGTTCGCTCATAGACCTGATATTTTCAGGGAGATGATCTGGGGATATGGTGCTTTTGTTACAGGTAAGAACTGCCCGTTCGATAATATTTTTAAGTTCCCTGATATTACCAGGCCAATGATATTTTGCCAAAATCTGCAGGGTTCTATTTTCAATTTCAAGAACAGGTTTACCAAATTCCGAACTAAACTTTTGTATAAAATGCGAGGTCAGTTCTGATATGTCCGCTGTTTTATCCCGCAAAGCAGGCATCTGCAAACAGACTGTATTCAGTCGGTAATAAAGATCTGCTCTGAATGTTGATTCGTTAATCATTTTTTCAAGATCAAGGTTTGTGGCAGACAAAATTTTAACCGAAACCGGGGTTGCTTTGCTTGAACCGATTGGTGTGATTGTTTTTTCTTCCACGGCATGCAGCAATTTTGCCTGCAGTTCGATAGGAAGATCACCGATTTCATCTAAAAAAAGAACGCCCTTATCTGCTTGTACGAAAGCCCCTTTCCGGTCTTGCAAAGCACCGGTAAAAGCGCCTTTTTTATGACCAAACAACTCACTTTCAATCAGCTCTCTTGGAATAGCAGCACAGTTAATTTTTATAAATGGCCCTTTTTTTCTATCAGAGGCCTTATGGATTTCTTTCGCTGCTATTTCTTTGCCTGTTCCAGACTCACCTTTAATCAAAACAGAAGAATCCGTTGATGCAAACAAGGCGATGTCTTTTTTTATCTGTTCCATTTTAGATGAAGATCCAATAAAACCGTCAAATGATTTCGATTCATCTGGTTTTGCAGCAATTGCTTGTTCAATCACTTCTAACAATTGTTTATGGTCAACAGGTTTGGAAAGAAAATCAAATGCTCCTTTTTTCATTGCAAAAACTGCAGTTTCGACAGACCCAAACGCTGTCAGGATAATCAATGGGATGATAGGGTAATTGAGCTTGCCAAATTTTAAAACCTCCATCCCGCCAACCGGCTTCATTTTTAGATCTGTCACCACAATGTCCGGAGACCATTGCGTCCAGACGGCCATCCCTTGGCGTCCATCTTCAGCTGTTTTCACCTGGTATCCGCTTTCAGTCAGAACCAGTTCTAAAATTCTCAAAAGCCTTCTTTCATCTTCGATAATTAAAATTTTATGTTGCATGTCTGCTTTTCCTAAAATCAGGTGGAAGAAATCAATTTTCCTAAATAAGGTTCTTCAATGTTTACCAATGGCCTTATGAGCAATTTTATACCGGCGACAATCCCGCTATTGCCGTCTGTTCTATTTTCTAAAGATATTTCACCATTATGGGCCTGAATAATCTGCCGGCAAGCTGCAAGCCCCAATCCCATTCCCTGCATTTTGGTGGTGAAGAAATTCTGAAACACCTTGTCAAGGTTCTTGTTCGGAATTCCCGGCCCATCATCAATGATTAGAATCTGAACTAAATTTTCATCCTGCCTGACTTCAATAATAATATTACCACCATTCTCCATCATTTCTTCGCTATTGCGGATCAGATTAAGCAGAACCTGGGCAAGTTGTCTGAAGTCAGCATAGATTAAAGGAATAGGCTCAAAATATTTTACATCAATCCTGACATCTGCACGATGATTATCTGAATGCTGCCATTGATGCATCAATTGTTGGATCTGCTTTTTGATGTCTACTCTTAAAAAATCTGGCGCTTTTTGTTTTGCAAGCTTTAAGATGCTGTTAATGGACAGATTTAAATGATTAACTTCATCTTTAATATAGTGAAGCATTTCCTGCTGGACAGTTTGGGACTGTTTTCCATCAGAAAGATATTGTGCAGAACTATGAATAATACCCAGAGGATTTTTCAATTCATGGGCCAGCACAGATGTCATCTCGCCAATAGCGGCCATTTTTTCTGATTGAACCTTTTGATCAAACATGATTTCAAGCTGTTTTTTACTTTCGATTAAAGATTCATGATGCATCGCATTTTCAAGGGCGATTGCGGTCTGGTTTGCAAAGCTTGCCAACAAATGGATATCTGTTTCCCCATAGGGATTGCCGCTATTTTTAGGGCCGAAAAACAAAATAGCCGAAAGGGATTGAGAGCTTCTAAGCGGTAAGATCAAAGAAAATCCGTGTTTTTGTATTTCAATAAGTTCTTTTTTCAGTTTGATATCATCAACCACCTGATGAATCGAAAGATATTGGACAGATTCTCTTTTAAACAGCTTTACAATACTACTATCCGGCCATGGAGATTTGCCAAACCGCAAATGCTCAGGAAAAAGCCTGGATCTCTTATTTTCAAGAATCATGATCGCTGCGGATCTTATGTTAATTACCCCAGGCAAATCTTTTATTATCGAATTGATAATATCTTTAAGATGCAGTGTTGCTGATATAACATTGCTAAACTGATGCATGGTTTTTATCGAAATGGGTTCACTCTTAAAAAATATCTGTCTAATAAACCCATCAAGTTTTAAAATGACAGGATGAAACACAATATTCATAGAAATGAGGAAAAAAAGAAATATTTCTTTTGAGAGGACTTGCTCAACAAAAAACCACTGTCTTAGAAATGTGATGAAAATCGAATAGATCACTGAAAGGCCGATAATAATGGCAAAATAAGATAATGTACGACTGATAATCTGATCAACCTCAAAAAGCCTGTATCGAATAATCCCTGCAAAATATGCCAACGGGAGAATAAAAAAAGCAAAGACCGCTGTTCGAAAGGAAATAAAAGGGGTATCCAGCAGAAGGTTTGGCAAAAGATAAAAGAATAGATATGGGGCAAAGGTCAACCAATAGGCGATTAACGGGAGCCTGATCCGGGCCTTATCCTGTTGTGTCTCTATTCGTTTATAATCAACTGCATGCTTAACAAAAACCCCAACAATGATGAAAGGCAGATACAGGTTTCGCAGACGCTGAACCCAGCTCCAAAACTCCGGTGTAAATCCTGCAGCATATAGAGCCCCACCAATAGTGGTAACAGCAGGTAAAAGGTATATACAAACAGGGATCCACCATTTATGTTGAATCAAATCCCTTGCTTCTGGAAACCGAAGTGCAAAGTGGAGCCAAAGGCCAAATGAAATCCAGTTAAAAACAGCTAGAAGTAAAAAAGAGGCTGAATATGTAAGGGGGGATAAAAAAACGATTGATGATGGTATGGTTGCTGCCAAGGACGTTGATAAACAGCATAACATAAGAAAAAAAAGTGTAACCACAGGACTTGGAGGCGCCTTAAAAATAACAATAGATCCAAGCGTTAAAAATACAATCATTAAAACCAATCTGGGCCAAATCATTGAAAACAATGAAAATGCCGTATAGGGAACCGTTTTCAAGTTGATTTTGACATTTTGTCCGTCCCTGAATACAGTAATTGTCCCGGGATTTTTTACAGGTACCCTGTTAATGAAAAAGCCAAGCAATTCATGGTACGATAGCCCGTTTACAGCGATAATGATATCATTTAATTGCACTGAATTTATGGGATTTGCAATCTTTGAAATTAAAAGACCTTTCTGGGTTTTATCGACTTTAAACCCGACATTTTCTTGCAAAAATGCAGATTTAACAAACAAGATAACAGCAACAATTGAAATCATAAAAAAGGAACAAAAAAGAAGTCTTCGGAGAGTATGTACAGAAATGATTTTATTTATCCACATTAATTTCATAATGGTAATTGGAACAGCAATTTTTGTGCCGCAATATGAGCATCATCATAAAAACTGATATTTTTTTATATTCACAAGATTCCCTCTCTTAAACGAAAGATGCCTGCTATCTACATTAGAAACCTTTTCTATCTGCCTGTTAATAATATAACATTTCAATGTTTACCAGCAATGTGGTCCGAAGACAAGCTCATACTTTAAATGTGTTCTATACCAACCTGTGGCCTTGTTTTTGGAGAGTATTTTTTTGACTGTATCGGACGGGGTAATACGCTTTGAGTCTCACCCCGTCCGTTTCAATGATTGTTTATATTAAATCTTTGCGGAACTTTTGTGATGATTACAAACTTCCATATGCATCGGTTTCCATATCCATAGCAGCAGTGCTCATGCTTTTTATTCCCATCATTTTACCAATACTGGCAGGAACAATGGTTTCAATAAAAAATCTGGCTGTGGTAATTTGTCCGTTATAAAAAGTAACATCTTTTTTCTTTGGGTTGAGCTCTAATTTTTTGGAGGCTGTAACCGCACGCCATAGCAGCATCCATGTCATGAGGGTATCTCCGACTGCATCCAATAAAGGCAATGAGTGAGCAAACGCTGTCTTGAACATCTTTGGGTCTGCCGCATTCATCCCGACGGTCATGGTAACATCACCCAATTTTGCCACATGCTTTTCAGCCTGGACAGCCAACTCTTTTAATGCATCAATTTCTTTTGCTTCATTAACCGTATTCATCATTTCATTCAAAAGTGCCATAAATGCTCTACCCTTATTCATGGACATTTTTCTTCCAAGCAGATCCGCTGCCTGAATACCACATGTACCTTCATAAATTGAAACAATTTTACAATCTCTGACAAATTGCTCCACCAGATAGTCTTGTGTATATCCGGCGCCACCAAATACCTGCATGGCCTGCACACAAACTTCATAACTTCGATTGGCCGTATAACTTTTAATAAGCGGTGTCAGCAGCTCATACAGATCTCCATTGAGTTGCCGTTCCTCTTCTGTTCCACCCAGTTTTGCTTTTTCTGAACACAGATTTGTGTATTGAAAAAAACTTCTAAGCCCACACACATAGGACTTCATCCACAAAAGGTTCCGTTTGACATCTGGATGATTAATTATGGCGACTGGAGGCGCGGTGATCGGCTGACCAAGTTCTCTTGACTGGACACGTTCACGGGCATAATTGACGGCAAGAAGATAACATGCAGATCCATACGCCAAGGCCTGAAGTCCGGTATGCATTCTAGCACCATTCATCATATTGAACATGATGGGAAGCCCTTGATTCTCCTTTCCCAGAAGAAATCCCTTACAATCAGCCTTTGCGCCCATCGTCATGCTGCATGTTGCACTGGCCCGGATGCCGTGTTTATGTTCCACACCGGTACACCAAATATCATTTCTTTCTCCAAGAGATCCGTCATCATTTACCATATATTTTGGAACGATAAATATTGAGATTCCCTTGGTTCCTTCTGGAGCTCCTTCAATTCTTGCAAGAACCGGATGAATGATATTATCAGCCAGGTCATGTTCACCCGCTGTGATAAAAATTTTACCACCAGTCAAAGAGAAGGTGCCGTCATCATTTCTTTTGGCAACAGCCTCAATGGCTCCCAGATCCGAACCGGCTTGAGGTTCAGTCAGCAACATTGTCCCGGCCCATTCTGATGCCACCAACTTGGGGACATATTTATCGATTTGTTCTGGTGTACCATACTTATGAATCATCCCGGCGGTTCCGATTCCCGTAGTCAAATAGGCAATTAGTGACCAATTGGAAAGCAAATATTCATCGACACTGCTTCCCACAAAATGGGGTGCACCCTGTCCGCCCATTTCTGTTGGCACAATAAGGTTTCCCCAATCATTATCCCTCAACAGGTCAAATACCTTTTTAAAAGATTTCGGTGTGGTAACCACCCCATTCTCCAATTGGACGGCTTCAAGATCACCTTCACGAATGGTCGGTATTACCTCTTTAATGGCAATTTTACGGCCCTCTGTTAAAATCATTTGGCAGGTTTTTTTATCAAAACCTTCATAATGTTTGTTTTCAATCAGTTTTTCATTGTCAAATTGTTCCCAAATAACAAAGTCCTGATCCCGTCGGTCTGCTAATTGCTGTGCCATATTTTCCTCTTTTGATTAATAAATTCAGTTTATCCTCCGTCCAAAATCAAACGTCAGAGTTAAATCATCTATTACAATATTTTCTGAATCACCATTCATTTATTATATTAATCGCCTGAATTTTAAAAGAATTTTTTCAAATAGTTCAAAATTCTTTCATTTAAAAATATCACAAAGCCCTCAATGGACCCATATTGCGCAATCCACAAAAAACAACGTATCCGAATCACCCTTAAATCTTTTCTATCTGATGGGTGTCTTTTCCGTTACTGATGACAAGAAATACCCCGGACGATCACCAACATTCTCTGCACGACAAAGAAAAAGTAAATCATTTTTCCCTACTTAATATAAAGCAACGCCAAACTATCCGGGGAACATTGCCTTTAAAGCACCAGACCACATGCAGTTTAAAACTTGACACAATTGCAAAAAAAGACTACTTTGCGTTGAATTATTTTAATGCGGAGAGGTGACCGAGTGGCTGAAGGTGCACGCCTGGAAAGCGTGTGTATCTTAACGGGTACCGAGAGTTCGAATCTCTCCCTCTCCGCCAATGATCATAACCGGTCATATCGGATAATATGTCATACCAAGTATTAGCACTAAAATATCGACCACAAACCTTTGACGAGGTCGTAGGTCAACTGCATGTAACCACCACCCTTGCCAATGCTATTTCTTCCAACCGGGTTGCCCATGCGCTATTATTCACAGGCCCCCGGGGGACTGGGAAAACAACCATTGCCCGAATATTAGCCAAGGCCATGAATTGCAAAAACGGTCCCATTCCAGAGCCGTGCAATACCTGTAAAATCTGCACAGAGATTATCGATGGCCATTGCACAGATGTTTTTGAAATTGATGGGGCCTCCAACAATAGCGTGGACCAGATCCGGGATCTAAGGGAAAATGTTAAATATATCCCCTCATCAGCCAAATACAAAATATACATTATAGATGAAGTTCATATGCTATCCACAGCAGCCTTTAATGCGCTGTTAAAAACACTTGAAGAACCTCCGGAGCATGTGATGTTCATCTTTGCCACAACCGAGGTTCACAGGATCTCTGCGAACATATTGTCCAGATGCCAGAGACATGACCTTGGCAGGATTACACTGACATCCATTCTTGATGATCTTGAACG
>JAWSVH010000030.1:51294-82499 GCA_033852015.1 Desulfobacula sp. | reverse complement strand
CAGGTCGACCTTTTTTTTCAATGGCCTGAAGGGCAGATCGCCATTTGCGCCCGGCCGGAAACCCTGCTCCACCACGGCCTCTGAGACCAGACAGTTCAATTTCTTTGACAACATCTTCCGGTGTCATCGTGGTCAATGCTTTGGCCAGAGCCTGATATCCGCCGGCAATAATTGAATCATAGATATTGGTCGGATCTATTTTACCGACATTGCGAAGCACCTTTCGGTCCTGAAGTTTATAAAAAGGGATATCCTCTTCATGTACGATCTTTTCACCAGTCTGGGGATCTTCGTATAGCAAACGGTCGATGATTTCACCGTTCTTCACTGTTTTTTCAATAATCTCAGAAATATCTTTTGGTTTTACGCGCTGGTAAAATATTCCCTGGGGAAGAATTTGAATAAGCGGCCCTCTGGAGCAAAAACCCTGGCATCCAGTGGTTTTAATTTCTGGCATAACCTTTGCCTTTATTCCTGATTCATCAAGGGCCGTTCGAATGTCTCGGGTTAAAGCTTCGCAGCCATTGGCAATACAGCCTGTACCATGACACACAACAATTTCAGGCATGTCAGGATCAATATTTTTTTTTAGCTGTTCTTTAAATTCAATTAAATCCTCCAGGGACTTTAACCGAGGAGTTCCCTGTTTTAATGCTACAGTTTGGTTATGCATATCCTTCTCCTTCAACCGCTTCCACTGATGATTGTGTTATTTTCTTAATTTCCCTTTCCAGTTTTCCCAAAGTTGCCCCGGCATGATATTCTTCATTTACAATAGCCACTGGAGCAATGGCACAGGCTCCAACGCAATTGACAGTACTCAAAGTTATCATCATATCGTCGGTGGTCTTTCCGGGTTCGATCTGGAGTTTTCTTGACAGCCCGTCAACCAGGCGTTGACCGCCATTCAGATGGCAGGCAGTTCCCAGACAGACCTTAATTTCATTTTCTCCCGGAGGATCTAAGCGGAATGACTGGTAAAAAGTTGCCACAGAATAGGCCTGAGTCAATGGGACCTTAGTATGCTCACTTGCCAGCTGCATGGAATCATAAGAAAGATGTCCCTGGTGTTCTTGAATATCCTGAAGCAAACCAATCAAAGATTCGGGTTTCGGTGGATATCTATCCATTATTTCATCAATATGCTGTACCTGATTTATCATTTTATTTCTCCTTTGTGTTTTATGTTTATCGGGTTGGGCTTTTATCCAAAAGCCCATAATTTTTCATTTTTCTCCAGAGTGAAGAACGGCTGATACCAAGCAATTCTGAAGCTCTCACTCGTTTATGATCACTTTTATCCAGTGCCAATAAAATTTTATCTTTTTCCGACAACTGTCGGGTTGATTTTTTAGGGTTACGAATCGTTTTGAACTCGATATTGTCCGGAAGATATCTGGAAAAAATAATCGGTCCTTTTACGAAAACAAATGTATACTCCATGACCCGCTCCAATTCCCGTACATTCCCCGGCCAGTCATATGTGGTAAAAAAAGAGAGTACCGCCGGGTCCACCAAACGAACCTGCTTATTATATTTATGGTTGAATTTTTTAATAAAATAGGTCACCAGCAAAGGAATATCCTCGGCACGCTCCCGCAGCGGCGGGAGATGGATAGGGACTGTTCTGAGCCGATAATAGAGATCTTCTCTGAACAACCCGTTTTCCTGCGCTGTCTGAAGATTCTGGTTAGTGGCGGCTATAACCCGGGCTGTCATTTTAATGGGCCGATCTCCTCCCACTCTTTCAAACTCTTTTTGTTCCAGCACCCGTAAAAGTTTTACCTGAAGAGACGGTTTCATTTCTCCAATTTCATCTAAGAAAAGCGTTCCGTTTCCAGCGATTTCAAAACGGCCGGACTTCACATCATCTGCACCGGTAAATGCTCCTTTTTCATGACCGAATAACTCTGATTCTAAAAGTGTTTCTGCCAGAGCTGAACAGTTTACTGCCTGAAACACCTGGTTTTTCTTACCGGACAGATTGTGAATGGCCTGGGCAACCAGTTCTTTTCCCGTACCACTTTCACCGGTAATCAGGACATTGGCAGAACTCTTAGCGATATCGGGCAGTTTATTAAAGATTGCTTTCATGCTACAGCTTTTGCCGACCATGCCTTCAAACATTTCCAAATCCGGAAATGACAGAGTTTTCCCTCTGGGCTGCGGGGCTAGACTAAAGGTTTCAATACCGCCGATTACCTCACCTGCTTCATCTTTCAAGGACGCCGCATTGAAGATCACTTTACGGGTCAGCCCGCTATGATTCACAATGGTCATCTCCCGATTTTCACAAGCAGCACCGGTATTAAAGATATCTAAAAAAGGGCACTCATGCCGGCATTGCCCTGATTGAAAAACCTGCCAGCAGAACTTTCCAAAAACCATCTCTTTTTTATACCCGGTTAGCTGTTCCGCCTGTTTATTGAATGAATTAATCCGCCATTGAGTATCAATGGTGAAGACCCCCCTGGGCAGATCATCTAATAGGTGCTGATAACCAATCCGGGGAAGATAGCTTAGTTTAGGTGTATTCTCTCTTGAAACTGTTTTTTTTGACAGAATTTCAAACCGGAGAATCACCCCGATAATTTCCTGCTCTCCAGAAAACAGAGGAGATGCCGCTACACGAGTGGGTATTTTTCTGCCGCTTTCATGCTGCAGATCAAGCGCCATATCTTCCAGTGAAACTCCATTGTTTAACACCTCTTTTAGCGCCTTATCTGCAGCATCAACCGATGCTGCATCAAATAATTTTTTTAATATATATCTTTGGCCTGGCTGGGATGAGAGCCCCAGCATCCTGCATGCCGCAGGATTAATACTCATCAAACTGAATGCGGCCGATAGTATAATCATCCCTGCATCCGGTTGTGAGCCCACCAACTTCCTGTTCAACATTTCCGATTTGTCTTTGCTTTCTTTGACCATTTTTTCTTTTGTAATCCTTCAATTTAAAACCTGTGTTATCACGTTCACTCCCCTTCACTATAGCAAGGACTGGGCCAGAATAGATATCTACTTGAAATCAAAGGATAAATCGAAAAATCAAAGGAATCACCCCCTTCCGAATTTACGGTGCAGGTGAAACATTTATATAGACTGATCGCGACAATATCAGTCCTAATCTATTGAATACACAGGATATACGAAGGAATGTTTCAGGGTTGAAACGTTTGAAACATCTGAAACGTTTTAGATGTTGATAAGAAAATGATCGCTAAGAAAGATTGAAAGACTTCATTTTCCGCCAAAGAGATGTGCGGCTGATTCCCAACAAAAGTGCTGCTTTGTTTTTCTTGCCATTGGTGCTTCCCAATGCCTTAATGATTCTGTCTCGGGTAATGGCGGTATTGTTTTCATACTGTTGAGAATGGAGGGTTTCCTGGCCAAATACCTCAAGCTGTGGAAGGTTGTCTACTCCAATAAGTGGACCTTTTACAAAAACAAAAGCATGCTCAATGGCCCGTTCAAGCTCCCTGACATTTCCAGGCCAGTGATATTTTAAGAACAGGTCCATTACTGCCCGATCCACTTTTTTTACATTTTTTTTAAATGTGGTGTTAAATAAACGGATAAAAAAATCAACCAGCAGCGGAATATCTTCTTTTCGATGCCTTAATGGGGGGATCACCATTGGAACAGTTCTCAGGCGATAATAAAAATCTTTTCTAAAAGAACCATTTTCCAAGGCTTGAAATAAATCCCTGTTGGTTGCACTGATAATTCTGGCCTCCAGAGGAATGGGAATGATACCGCCAACGCGCTCAAACTCCCTTTGTTCCAGAACCCGGAGCAGCTTAATCTGAAGGCTTGGTTTCAGTTCCCCGATTTCATCTAAGAAAAGCGTTCCTTTCTTGACCAGCTCAAAACGTCCCTGCTTTATTTTGGTTGCACCGGTAAAAGCAGATTTCTCATGACCGAATAACTCTGATTCTAAAAGTGTTTCTGCCAGGGCAGAACAATTCACCGCCACAAACGGATGTTTTGCCCTCGAAGAATTATTATGAATGCTGCGAGCAAACAGTTCCTTGCCCGTGCCACTTTCTCCGGTAATAAACACATTGGCCTCACTGGCTGCAATATCCGGAAGGGTTTCAAACAATTTTTTGATTACTGTGCTCCGGCCAATGATATTGGAAAAAGCGTGGTCTCCTTCCGTATTTTTCACGGGTTTGATTTCTCCGGTCAGTGTCCGAAAAGTTTCAATCGCCCCAACAATCAAACCCTGATCATCTCTTAAAACACCCGTATTCACCAGAATTGTTCGGGAGCCACCTTTTTTCTTTAAAATCCGAACATCCTGCTGGGTCCCAGCCCTACCGGTTTCAAGAGCATCCCTGAGCGGACATCCCAATTCACAGAGATCAGAACGGAACACTTCCCAGCAGTAGCGACCCAAGACTTCTTTTCGGGTATATCCGGTTATTTTTTCTGCCATCCGGTTAAAAGAAGCCACCTGCCATTTTGTATTGATAGTAAAAACACCTTCCGGCAGTGCTTCCAGCAAAGATTCCTGTTCCATCAGAACACTATTTTTCTCCAAAAACACACTTTTTTCTTTTTTATGCTCTGTTTCACCGGCATCTGCTCTGCGAAACGAAAGCACAGACCCCTTTATATTATTACGGTCAGAATAAAGCGGATACGTTGAAAATAAAAAAGAGGTCCCTAAACCGGATACAGTTTTCATCTGCACAGGCTTATTACTGGTCACCACACCACTTTTTAAGGTTTGAGTGATTGCATTGGAAATAATACCGGAATTTACACCCTGGGTGAAATGATCAACTGAGAATGTCTGACCATGATTCAAATCTGAATTTAAAATTTCCCGTGCCTCATCATTAAAGCTCATAATTCCCATGGAAGTATCCATAACAATCAGTGCTTCTTTTGATATAAACAGTTTAGCAGATTTTGATTTTTTATCAGGCAAATTCTTTTTGTTGCAGGGGGCAGATATGTTATTTAAAGGTTTCAAGCCATTACTCCTTTAGCTACAATAGAATCTGAAACCTGACCTGTCAAGCATAAGAGACAGCGGCCCGTCCAAGCGCCCAATAATAGACCTTTCAATTTGATCTTTTGTTTTTATCTATATAAATTCCCCTGCAACCCCAGACCATAAGCAACACTTGTGAATGCATCAGCACTCCGTATTTTATCAGGCCTGATACGATTTTCAAATAATCCCCGAATCAAGGGAATATAGGAAGATCCTCCGGTTAAAAAAACGATATCAATATCCTTTGAAGATAAACTTGCTGCCTTTAAGGTCGAATCAATGCAGGCGTTGATGGCCATCACCTTTTCATTGATAATCCTTTCAAATTCCGCCTGGGACAATAGCTCATCAATACAAATATCATAATCATTAAAATATATACGAGATTCATCCGCCCCGGACAATTCACACTTTGCCTTTTCAATGGACTGAAATAGTAAATATCCATAGTTGGAGTGAATCAGGTTCTCAAGGTTTCCCAGAAGTTTTTTATCATTAAATTTTGCCGTGACTTTAAGTTCTTTAATATTATTCAATGTCAGGGGCAAACGAAGCTGGGGGATCAGATGCCATTGCATCAGTTTTTGAATTACAAGAGGAGAAAGCCCAAAGTAATTGCTGCTAAACATGGATTTGGCCTGGACATTTTTCCCATAATAAGCAGCTACTTTTTCACGCATGATTTGGGAATCAAACATATCTCCACCGATATAAATACCTCCCACGGACAAAATATCCTGCTCTCGTTGTGATGCGCTACTCATTTTTTTTTGGGCTTTATAAATGGTAAAGTCAGAGCTGCCAGCCCCAAAATCTCCCACCATTACAATCTGTTCTTTTCCCGCTTCAAGGCTGTTTTCATAAGCAAGAGCGGCCGCAATGGGTTCCAGCTGAAAGGAAATATTCTTGAATCCTGCCAATTGTGCTGCCCGGGTCAGACGTTCCTGGGCAACCTGATCTCTTTGCGTATCTTCAGAGAAGATAACCGGCCGCCCTAAAACCAGGTCAGACACTTCTTGCTTGATAATCTCCTGGCCCCGTTGCTTCATGACTTTGAGGAATATGGCGATCAATTGCTCCAGCGTGTAGCGTTTCCCATAAATAGATGTTTTATCAAATGCTGTGTCAGGAAGAAAGGTTTTGATCGATTGTATATAACGGCCATCAGCTTCATTTTCGATGTATTTGTTCACACCCTCATATCCAACATATGAGCTGGTCTGACCGTCTTCTTTGTGGAAATATAAAATTGATTTCAAAGAATTGGAGATAGGATTTTCTTTGTCCACGTCCAGGAGCTTAACATTGCCATCTATGTTAACAGATATTGATGAGTTGGATGTCCCAAAATCAATCCCAAATACAGCAGACATGATTAATTTTCTCCTAGTAAGTTAATATATGTTTTTTAAGGGTTTAGGTTCCTGATGAAAAACGAGATACACTACATGAGAATTCAAAGTTTGTAAAGTTACATGAGTGATTTCAAAGATAGGCTGTGACCTGTCTGGATAATTAATTATTTATGTAAAAAAGCCAGGATGAATACATAGCCTCCCATACCAATTCATTTCTTTTACCTTGCTTTTTTTGGACAAACCCCATAGGTACTAAGACTTTTTCTTCTCATCTAAAAAAATTAACTTAAATTATAGAGGCATGGATCTCAACCAAAGAGCCATGCCTGTTTTTATTGTGCCATTATAAAAAGGTAAAGCAAGACTCATGTTTGAACTGATCAAAAAAAGAACGAATAATGTAAGAAACGAGGTCACATCGGGAATCACAGTAGCCCTGGCCCTTGTACCCGAAGCTGTTGCGTTTTCATTTGTAGCAGGACTCGACCCTCTGGTAGGACTGTACGCAGCCTTTATGGTGGGTCTTATCACCTCCATATTTGGCGGTCGCCCGGGAATGATATCCGGGGCCACAGGGGCATTGGCCGTGGTCATGGTCTCTTTGGTAAAAGAAGGGAACGCCATGGGCCTTGCCATGACTCAGCCGGTCATGAATATGGGATTGCAATACCTTTTTATCACCGTAATCCTCATGGGCATTATTCAGACGATGGCGGGCGGGTTTAAACTAGGCAAGTTTATTCGCCTTGTTCCACATCCGGTTATGCTCGGATTTGTAAACGGCCTGGCCATCGTGATTTTCCTATCACAACTGAGCATGTTCAAGACCGTCAAAGGTGGGGTATCACACTGGCTGCCACCGACTGAGTTACTGACCATGGCAGGCCTGGTTCTTCTCACCATGTCCATTATGACATTTTTACCCAAAATCACCGGGAAAATTCCGGCCGCTCTCACAGCCATCATCAGTATCACTGCGGTGACCCTGTTTTTTAATCTGGATGTCGCCACAGTGGGATCATTTATCAGAGACGGTGGAGGAGAGGGATTAAAGGGCGGGCTACCGGTCTTTCAATCCCAGATATTTACCCTTATCCCATGGACTTTAGAGACCCTGACATTCATTTTACCCTATGCCTTTATTCTCGCTGGTATCGGTATCATCGAATCCCTGCTTACCCTGAATCTACTTGATGAAATCACTGAAACTCGTGGGAACAGCAACCGGGAATGTGTGGCCCAGGGCGTTGCTAACATTGTCACGGCCTTGTTTGGCGGCATGGGTGGATGTGCAATGATCGGCCAGTCTATCATCAATGTAAATTCCGGCGGTCGTGGACGACTTTCCGGAATTGTCGCAGCACTGTCTCTCCTTGGATTCATTCTATTTGGATCTTTTTATATCGAACAGGTTCCCATTGCTGCCCTGACTGGCATCATGTTTATGGTGGTTATTGGTACATTTGCATGGTCCAGCCTTCGAATCATGCACAAGATCCCTAAATCTGACGCATTGGTACTGATTTCAGTATCGATTCTTACGGTGGTTTTTGACCTGGCAATCGCAGTATTTATCGGAATCATTATGTCCGCTCTGGTATTTTCCTGGGAAAATGCATTAAGAATCCGTGCCCGGAAAAGATTCAAACCAGACGGTACCAAAGTATATGAAATCTGGGGCCCCCTGTTTTTCGGATCCACCCAGATGTTTGTATCCAAGTTTAAGATAAAAGATGACCCTGAGAATATCGAAATCGATTTCATTGAATCCAGAGTATCAGATTACTCTGGCATAGAAGCCATATCAGGAATTGTAGAGAGATATGAAAAAGAAGGGAAAAAAGTCACTCTCAAGCATTTAAGTACGGACTGTAAAAAACTTTTGAACAGATCAGATGAAAAATATAAATCCATCATCATAGAAAAAATAGATGACCCCAGATATCACGTGATGGCGGACCCCAATATCTTTCATGAGAGTACAAATGAAACATAATTAAAACAACCACAGATTTTTGCTCCTTTAAAAATCGATTGCCTCTTTGAAGTAAGAATCCAACCGATAACGGATACCACACCGATGGAGCAATGATTAAAAATTTTTTGGAAGCACAATGCAATAGACACCTATTATTTAGAATAATAGGTGTCTATTCATTTTTTACTCGTTTCAAATTTTACTCAAATTAAAATCTATATTTTAATTATTCTTCAATGCTTGTGATTCCGATGTCCGCGAGCCCAGAGCTTTGCGAAAGGATGACGTCTACATTGGTTGTCAGTGGCTTCTATTGCCAGTTCAGCGATTGCATCATGGACCAGATGGCCAGGATGATAACCGTCTGTCCACCAAAGACCGGTCGCTACTTTTTCTTCCAGCGTCATTTCATCAGGATTAAGGCCTAAATACAGTTCTTCGCAGAGGCTGAAAACATTGATAAAATAAAGTTTGCCTTTAAATTTAGATTGGAAATCCAACAGTTCCGCTCCCAATTCAGCATTATAAATACCTGCATACGTGCCATCTCCGGCCAGGTTCATAAGATTGGAAACCATAATGTGTCGGGCGCCCAACTCATTTTCCATTGTATCAAGGGCGGTTCTGATATTGGTAACCGCATTTTTGGCAATGGCAATCTGCTGCTCTTTGGTCAACATATTGAGGCTGCCGTTGTATGGAGAAATTCCAGCTCCCAATTGAGCATAAAAATTGGCCTGATTATAGTCATTGGCGCCAGCCCAGACAGTGAACAGGGTTTTTCTCTTATTCATAGGAGCAATCGCTTCTTTGATAAGATCATGATTCACCTGCCAGTTCAATCCTGTCCAGATGGATGTATTTATCTGCGTAGCAGGATCATTATCCGAATCCCAATAAGGAGCAAAGCTTGCAATTTCAGGATAGAGGTTGCCAACACCCGTTGTGGCTCCGCCAATTGCAACATTAAGCATGCTGGCGCCATGGGCATCGGCCAATTGCTGTGCCCAGACAGTTCCTGAGGTAAACGGATAGAAACCATACAGATCTGGACTCCCTGGTCCACCCGCGTATATATGGTCAACAGGACCATTGTCTGACAAACTGTCACCAAAGGTTACAACATTTTCAAAACCGCCACCTGCATGGGCTGGCATGCTGAAAACGATTATCGCACAAAAGCAAAAAACACCCATTGTAAATTGTCTCAATTTCATCTTTCATTCTCCTCATATGTTTGTTCTAATTGACTTCATTAACAGCGAATTACATCAATGTGATTAACTATTCAGTCATGTTCCATGTCAGCAACAACCATACCAATTGATTGAAAATATGCGTAATCGCCTGAAATTAAAGCATGTTTACTTCATATCTTTGATATTTTGAGCGAAGTGGGGGTGGGAGAATAGTGTGACATGTCACGCAAGTGAGAGCCACACAGATGAGGCATGCCACACTATGGCTTCGGATTGTCGAGTTTACGATAAAGGGTACGTCGGTTTATGCCCAGCAGACGAGCGGCTTTGGCCTTATTGCCGTCTGTCTTTTTTAAAACATCCATAATTTCATCAACACCGACACTTTTTTTGCCAGAGTTAAAATATGACATAGAATCCCTGTCTTGACCGATAGCTTTAACAATATCCATAGGCAGATGGGCCACCGTAATTAAAGCGGTGTGACAAAGAATAAATGCATGTTCCATGGCATGTTCCAGCTCACGGACATTACCGGGCCAACCGTAGGTCATGAACAGACTGATGACATCCTCGGAGACACCTTCAATATTTTTATCAAATCGCTTATTAAAGGTCGCGATAAAATGTTTTATCAACAGTGGCATATCCTCAAGACGCCTTCTAAGCGGAGGAAGCGTCACTTGCACTACTTTCAGGCGATAATAAAGATCTTCTCTGAATTCTCCATTGATGACCTTTTTTTTCAAATCCTTGTTTGTGCAGGCAATAATACGCGCATCCACTTTTCGTGGAATCAGTTCGCCTACCCTTTCAATAACCTTTTCTTGTATCACCCTTAGCAGTTTAAGTTGGATAAGCGGTGAGATATCACCAATCTCATCAAGCAGGATAGTGCCGCTTTCGGCAGCTTCAAAGCGTCCAATCTTATCCTTTATTGCACCGGTAAAGGCACCTTCCACATGCCCAAACAGCTCACTCTCCAATAAATTTTCAGCCAAAGCCGAACAGTTGACTGCAATAAAAGGCTGTTGTGCACGCTGCCCTTCATAATGAACGGCTCTGGCAACCAGCTCTTTTCCAGTACCGCTTTCACCGGTGACCAGTACGGTGGTATTCAGGTCGGTCAAATTCTCCAAAAGAGAGTAAACCGCCTGCATTTTCTTACTTTGGCCGATAATATTATGAAATTGATTCCGCCCTTGAAGTTCTTTTTGGAGATCGTCAAGTATGGTGATATCTCTAATGGCCATCACTGCACCCGTCAGGTCACCATTTTGATTTATGATCGGAGAACTGTTGATACTGACAATTTGGTGATCACGTCCAGAGTGTACACATTCCATCCGATACCCGGAGATATTGATCTTTTTCTTAAGGGTTTGATCCAACACCTCACAACACCCTTTGCCACATTGCCCGGGTAAGTCACTAAACACACGACCGCCGATCTCTTGCATGACCAAGCCACATATCCCCTCGGTGGATTTATTGGCTTCGATCACCCGCATTTCTGTATCGACCATGATTATGACATCTGAAACGCTGCTGAATATAGCCTCTAACCTTCGTCGATGAGCATGAATCTCTTTTTGGGCAATTTCCCGATCCGTCACATCCCGCTGCACGGAACGAAAACCGACAACCTTGCCATCGGCCTGACAAATTGGCGACACAGAGTCTTCTACAATTTTTTTAGTTCCGTTCTTGTGAATGACATCATGTATAAAACGGACCGGTTGTGCGGTCTCATACACCTTGTTATACATTTTCTTTAACAGGCGCACACCATTGTCATCCACATAAGCCTTATAGTCCGAGCCAAGCAATTCTTTCCGACTATACCCCCACATTCGACAACCGGCATCGGTGATAAAAGTCAATTTACCGTTTAAGTCTGTTTCACCCACACCATCTTCAATTTCATTGAGAATGGCTTCATAGCGTTGCAGGGATTCTTTGATGGATTTCATAGGTTGGGTCCTATAGTGATTATCTAAATTATTTATTGGGTCTTCTTAGTATGTATTGTCCCTTATATCATTGATACTTAATATTTTCCCAGAATATCTTCAAACTGATCTCCATTCATCACAATATAATCAACATCAGCATAAGAATAATACCAATGCCAACCATGGATAATGGGGTTGATTTTTTGATAGCAAAATGACTGATCAAAAAGCTGATGCCGGCCGAAAGAATGAACACAACAACAGCTTTCATATAAATGGGAACTACTGTCAATTTTAACAGCACCAGTTGAAATAGATAAACAAACCCGATATGGATCAAATACATATTGTATGAGTTCTGAGCCAATATTCGATTAGTTTTTGAAGCGTTGTCCCAATAATTTACTCCCACTAATACCGATGTCAATATTATGGAAAATACGCATAAAGGATGTAAGAAAATATATATAATTTGCTTGATTAGAGAAGTTTCATTAAAAAGGCTGAATGTAAGCTCATGTAAAGAAAAACACAAGAATGCACTCAGCACGATCCAAAGGGATAGGTAACCGGACGAATTGGCCCTGGCAAACCATTTTTTATGGCAGGCATATATTCCCAGACAAAAACAGACGCCGTGCAGTCCGATACGGCTTAACTGAACTTGGAGTACATTTCCCAATACCAACCAAGTATTCGGAACTGCAACTGCCGGGAAAAACCCATAAATAATCATATTCGAAACAAATACGAGCAATGCAGCGCAAAAGGTCACCCCCAGGATTGAAAAACCTGAAGGATGCACAGACACCGCTACAGCAGGGGTTGTTTTTTTAAACAGGGCATCTTTAACTCTTTTGGCAAATGCGAATATAACAAAGAAGTAGAACAGGAGGGAAATGAACCAAAAATGAAAATGGCTGAATTGATTAAATGTCTCAGACAGCGTTACCAGAGCTATCTGAAACGATAATGCGCTTTCCATCCTGAATAAAAAACAGTGCCAGAAATCCACGTCAAAATTTCCCTGGGAAATCTTCCAGATATACATTTGAATTGGATTAATAAAAATTACACCGATCAGCCACGGAATTCCCAGATGACTCATTTTCTTCTTTATAAATTGCCAGGTGGTTTTTCCCTGGTGGGAGTACAGCGCAAAATACCCAGCTATAAAAAAGAGCGCAGGCATCATAAACAAGTCTAAAATTAATACAATCGAATCAAACAATTTAAAGTTTTCGTCATTCACCGTCCACCAGTCACTCAAATAAGTATAACCAGCCATCGAATGAAACCCAATAACCAACAGCACCACGAAATAACGAAGGTTATCAAAAAAAAATACACGATGATCAGTGTGGGGCAACACCGTTTTCATAGAATCACCATTTGAGAAAAAAACCTATAAAATCAATCGAAAAGGCCCTGAAACAAAACGCAAGCATATCATTATTCAGCATTAAGTCTTTTGGGGGACAACAAAAGTGGCAAACACCCGGATAGTCAGGTTGGGCCTCAGTTTACTATCTGTTCGAATATTCAAAACATAAAAGATTCTCCACAATCCAAAATACTTCCTCCAGCCAGATACAAATATCGCAGGTTGTATCTGTATCAGGTCTAACCACTTTAAAACAAGAGAAAAATTCCTTGCTGAGTGAATACGGATCAAGACAAACTATTTTCAAAACTAAGGGTTATCCCCGATTGATTTCTGCTAATATATTTAATATAAAACACTTTTGCATACAATATTTTACTAAAATTCTTACAAAAAACTTTTAAGGAGAAATCATGAAAAAAGTCAAAGCCTGTCTTGCAGCAGCAATTCTACTTTCCTTGTTTTTTACTCTCGGTTGTGGGCCAACAGATACTCAAGTAATGGAATCAATAGATATCGCTAATAAAAAATTCGAATCTATTCCAATATTCCAGGATAGTGTTGGGAGAAAATTAGCAGAATATGGCAGTGCAGAGTTATCTTTTGAAAATGATGATGAAACTATCAGGCAGGATGTAAACTACTCATTAGAGGAAAAGGCCCTTATTGTTGAAGGTGCTTGTATTTTTTCTGATTATTTCGATAACACATCAGGCTGCACACTTAACGGTAAAATTTCCTTTGACATGGAGGGTAACCTAAAGAATCAAAATGATTTTTATCTGCAATTTACCTATGACATAAATTTTGACAGTGGCAAAATAAGGACAATACAGTTTTCTTTAAACTCTGATGATATGAAACAACATATCTATCCTGAATTTTTGGTCAATGGGAAAAAATTCACACCAGGGGATAGTGCTCAACTACAATCTATTTTCAATAATAGTTTAAAAACTATGAACCTTTAACAAACCAAATAACTCTCTCGGAGGTGTTTAAAGACCATGAAAAGTTTTTGTGAATATCACCCGACAAAACCGGCTGCCTGGGATTGTGAAACATGCGATGTTTTACTGTGTGATGACTGTATGGAGACTAGAAAAACAAATCAATACGGTGTTGTAAAAGAATTTCATTTTTGCCCGAAATGCAACAAAGAGGTAGAATGGATGGGGATATCCAATTCACTTGAACCTTTCTGGAACAGATTACCCCGTTTTTTTTTCTATCCCTTTTTCCCTAAGCCTTTAATCTTAAATATAATTTTGTGCTTAGCGATGTTATTTTTTTCAGGTAATTCTCTCTTCAGCGCACTAAGCCGTTTTGCCATATGGGGAATATGGCTCAAATATTCTTTTGCGGCCCTTCAAACAACCGCCAGAGGAAACTTAAATCCACCGAATGTCTCTCAGCAAACCATATCAGAAGATTTTCAAGATGTCTTAAAACAATTTGGAATCTTCCTTGCCCTATCCTTTACTTTTGGAATCGTGATGAATTTATTTGGCAAAAACATCGCCATACTATACGGTGTTGCTGCGATATCATTTCTACCTTCCATGATTATTCTTTTTGTATCGACCCAAAGCCTTATTCATGCTTTAAACCCCCTTTCCTTCACCAAGTTACCTTTTAGAATCGGATGGGGATATTTTTTAATGTACTTTTTTCTAATTACCTTGGGCGGAGCACCTACTGTCATTTTTAATATAACAGCCCCATTTCTACCACCCGCCCTGGCTTTAATCATTGTTGCTTTCTTTCAAAATTATTACACTTTGATCTCTTACAATTTAATGGGATATGTCCTTCTTCAATACCATGAAGAAATTGGCTATGAGGTAGATTATGAAGATTTTGCAAAAGAAAATAAAACACAAACCAATACAGACACCCCCGTCTCTCCCTTAATCAATGAACTTGATATACATTTAAAAGATGGCAATTATGATGAAGCTTTAAAAATAATAAAGACCCAGATAAATGAACATAATTCAAAAGATATAAATATTTTTGAGCGATATTATCAATTGCTTAAACTAAAAAAAATGTCATCTGAAATGCTAACACATGGCAAAAACTATATCGAGATGCTTATTGAGTTAAATGAACAATCAAAATCCTGTGAAATTTATCTTGATTGTTTAACACTTGAAAAACAATTTACGCCGGGGCCAAAAAGCCTCATAAAAATAGCGGGTTGGCTTAAAAAAACAGGTTATTCAAAAGAGGCCATTCGAGCATATCATACCTTTACCAAGATTTATCCCGAGAACACTATGATCCCAATTATTAATTTCCGGGCTGCAGAAATTTTCAATGAAAAACTCGAGCAAAAAACCAAAGCAAACAATATATTAAAAGGGATAATTAAAAAATATCCTAAACATGATATCATCCCTTTTGTGAAAGATTATCTTAAAACGATTAAGGTCTGAGATTTCAATTATTAATTTTAGAATCAAGGACCAATGAAGCTTCTTGGGAATTGGGATACTTTAATAAAATATAATCCTGACATTTTTTAAAATTTTTCATTTTACCATTTTTTCTAAACGCAAATGAAATTTTCAGAAGTGCTGTGGGCAAACCCGGAAGCTTTTTATTCGCTTTAATAAGGCGCATAACCATTTTACCCGCTTGATCCGGTTTCTCAAGTTCACACCACACAAAACACATTCTCACAAGAAGTTGAGAAGATAACCTCATTGTTTTCACGGTATTTTGATATTCCATAAACAATTTAGAGGCATCAAAATAATCATTACGATTTTTAATTAAAGAGGAGATCGCCATCTCTGTAATTTCATGAAATTCTTTCTTTTCAGGACTTTGTTTATAAATTTTGAATAATTGAATTAAAACCTGAAGATTCCCCGGGTCTTTTTGCAATGCTCTATAAAGAATTTCTGTGGCGCCCGTCAAATCAAGTTGTACAATTTTTTCCAATGCCGACTCAATCATTGGACCAATCGTCTCTTGAACTTGATCCTCAAAAATATCATGGTCCACTGCGTTTGGTATCTTAAGCAGAACAAAAGCTGACAACCCTCCTGAAAGCAATCCACCAATATGAGCTACATATGCAACATTACTAGCCTGCCCAAAAAAAAGCTGTATTAATTCATTCCCAATCCATAGCAAAAATAAAAAAATTGCCCGAATTCTTATATAATTAAAAAAAAATCCCAGCGAAAAAAAGACCCGAATCGTTTTTTTGCCGTACAAAATAGCCAACATCCCCATAAGACCGGCAATAGCCCCAGAAGCACCGACTAAAGGCATGGTGCTATGAAAATAAACCAGTTTAAAAAACGCTGCAGAACAAACACCCGATATAACATAAGCAATGGCATATCGATGCCTGCCACATCCCACTTCAAGAATACAACCCACAAGCCATAAAAAAACCATATTGCCTAACAAATGCATGACAGACCCGTGAAGAAACATACTTGTAAAAAGGTTAACAACTTTAAAATATGCCGGTTTCAAACCATATTTGAAAGCAACGCTCTTATCCCTTCTTTTTTTATATTCTGCTCTCTTTTCTTTCCAGACAATAAATTTAGGATCTGATCTTTCAATAATCTTATGGTTCTCCAATTGTTGAAGGAATTCAAAATCCTGCTCCATTTTAAAATGATATTTATAAATGGTTTTAGGCTTCAGATCTTTAGCGTCTATTAATGGTTTATTATTTTTAACAGAAAGGTAATCTATGTAACGAGGCACTTCAATTTGAGCCAGCCCTGATTTGAGATAATACTCATGTGAATCGACAAACATCTGATGATCATTTTTTTGAAATATAAAAAAAATAAACACGTTAAGCAAAATGATAATTATGGTTACTATTGGTGGGTTTTTCCAATTAATTTTATTCGTCATGGGGATAATCAGCATGGAGCCTCACAAACAATTTAAGGCAATATAAAATATTGCCTTTTTATAACAAGAAAAAGTAAAAACAAAAGATAGAAACAATAAATTTATCAGTGACTTTTTTAAAGCCAGTATTTACTGATATCAATGTTTTATCATATCCGCAATTTGAAACGCCACTTCCAGGCTCTGCTCGGCATTTAAACGTGGATCACAGGTGGTATCATATCGATTATGGAGCTCTTCACTGACAATATTTCTAGCCCCACCCACACATTCGGTTACATTTTTACCGGTCATTTCAAGATGGACGCCGCCCGGAATGGTGCCTTCAGCCCAGTGGATTTCAAAAAACCGGGTGATTTCCTTTAAGATAGCATTAAAATCTCGGGTTTTGTGCCCGGATTTAGAAGTATAGGTATTGGCATGCATAGGATCACAACTCCATACAATATGGAACCCTTCTTTTTTAGTCTCACGAAGCAAGGGTGCCAGTACTTTTTCGATATTATCAATACCCATCCGGGTGATCAGGGTCAATCGACCGGCTTGGTTTTCAGGGTTGAGCGTTTCAATCAGCTGTTTGACATTATCAATATCGCAATCCGGCCCAATCTTAACACCAATAGGATTAAGTACTCCTTTTAGAAATGCCACATGAGCGCCATCCACCTGACGGGTCCTTTCTCCAATCCAGAGCATATGGGCCGAACAGTCATACCACTCATCGGTGGTGGAATCCACCCGGGTCAATGCGGTTTCATAGTCCAATAACAACGCTTCATGGGAAGTAAAAAACTGGGTCTGGTTGATCTGAGGAGTATCCGTGGGAATACCAATGGTGTTCATGAACTTGATGGCCTGATCAATTTGTTTGGCAAGGCGATCATAGGACCGGCCCATGGGAGACTGAACCACAAACTCCTGATTCCAGGCCTGAACCCTGTGCAAGGCTGCATACCCACCCCGGGTAAATGCCCTTAGCAGATTCAACGTAGAAGCTGCCATATAATAACCTTTTAACATATATTTAGGATTTGGGGTCCGGTCTTCTATGGTGGGTTCTATCTTGTTGATCATATCCCCACGATAAGACGGCAACTCAACACCATCTATCATTTCCGTATCTGAAGAACGCGGCTTGGCAAACTGCCCGGCAATCCGACCAACTTTGATCGTTGGTTTTCCACCAGCATAGGTCATAACCACCGCCATCTGCAGCAAGACTTTTAAGGTTTCTCTGATATTGGGTGCAGTAACCTGGGAAAAATCTTCTGAACAATCGCCACCCTGGAGCAGAAACGCGTCCCCCTTTGCGGCTTTGGCCAGCAAATCTTTTAATGCTCTTATTTCTCCTGCAAAAACCAGTGGCGGCAATAACGCCAGGTCGTCGATAACTTTATTCTTTTTTTTCTCATCCGGCCAATTAGGTTGTTGAAGTGCTGCATACTTTTTCCAACTTGTTTTTGTCCATTCTTTTTGAGTTGTCATATTTTATATTTTCTTTTTAAAAGTTAGTATTTAAATGCTTTAATTTAACAGTCTTACCTTTCTTGAGCAAGATCATATTCGAAAAAATAATTAACGATCATTTTAGGTCTCGGTTTTCTTCTATCGCTTTAAAAATTAAATTTCGTTTTCCCCTGACAGACAGAATCTTCTTTCTTTCAACAAGATACTCAAGCGTAACCAAAATCCAGCCGCACAAAACCGGTTTTTGAAAAACAGTTAAATGAGGATAAAAAATTTTAAATATTTGTTTCAAAGAAAGTCCCTTTTCTCCGGTTTGCAAAAGCAGTTCAAACAGTTCGCGGGTTCTTTTTTTTCTGTGGTCAATTGCTTCTTGAACTCTTTCATAAGGATTGTCGATCGGGCTGCCGTGGGCGGGGAGAATTAACTTAAGATTGGGCAGATTTAAAATATATTCAAGGCTTTTAATATACTGACTCAAATTTGATTTGGGCGGTCCCAGCCAGGTGGTGATGCTTCTGAGCACAATATCTCCGGCAAGAAGAATCCCGCGTTCTTTATTGTACAATACAATATCATCATCACAATGACCCGGCAAATAAATAACCTGCCAGATTTCTCCATTGATTGACAATTTTGCGTCCTCATTTATGATTTTTATCTGTTTGTAAACAAAGCGAACACGACACAACAAAAGATGCATTTTGTTGAGCACGACATATCGTAATTTATTAACGAACCCAAAATATTTGCCGACACAAAAATCGAGGCGTTCATCTCCTTTATGAAAGGAATCAAAATATGCCTTTTCACTGGAGATTCTATTAGCCTGTTTTTGTGTTGCAAGAATATTTAGCCCAAGGTTTTTTTGTAGATGGTATAAACCGGAAAAATGATCCCAATGCCCATGACTGGAAAGTGCACTTTTTATAGAACATGCCACCCCCCTGTCTTTCATCAGTTTTGAGATATTGCCAATTTTAAGGGCTAATTTGTTCCTGGCTTTTTTAGTTGCATACCCAGAATCAAAAACGATACCATCTTTACCAGCAAGAACATATACATTGACCGGAAATTTAAAGTTTCTAAAGCCAATATCCAGATGAATGGCAAAAATATTTGATGCAACCTCTTTCATTAGAAGAACTCTCTATCCAAATAAACGTGTTTAAAATTTAACGGCGAAATACAAATTAGGTTAGAGCGATACTTTTTGTCAAGAAAAGTTATGGACAATTTTAAAGTCATTGTTGTTGACGGTAAACCATTAAATATCGTATTATCCATAAAATTTTTACCATCATTTCAAAAAAGGAGTAAAAGATGAAAAAAAAGTTTGCAATTATATTACTGTTTTTGATTTTTTTATGTAGCCTATTCATTCTTTCCTGTGGACAAGACTCCCAAGACCAGACAGATACTTCAAACGTTGTAGAACAGGTTGTCACTCCGTCTAAAACAACAGGTATTCAATCAAAAGAAAATACAGACCAAATTCCTCCTGTTGAAAAACTAAAAGCCGGTTTTATCTATGTGGGCCCTGTGGGTGATTATGGCTGGTCCAATGCTCACGATATGGGACGGCAATTTGCCGAGCAAAAATTTCCATGGTTGGAGACCATCATCGTTGAATCCGTCAAAGAAGCGGACTGCGCAAGAATTATTGACAGATTAATACAACAGCAGGAATGCGATGTGGTTTTCACCACAAGCTTTGGATATATGGAAGACACCATTGCCGCCGGAACCAGATACCCGGGCAAATTATTTATGCATTGCGCAGGTTTTAAACGCTCTGACAATGTAGGCACCTATTTTGGGGATTTATATCAGATATACTACCTGAATGGAATCATGGCCGGTGCCTTAACCAAAACAGACAAAGTAGGGTATGTCGCAGCTATTCCCATCCCGGAACTTGTCCGCCATATTAATGCCTTTGCCTTGGGCATAAAAACGGCGAACCCCAATGCCAAGCTCAATGTAAAATGGCTTAATGCTTTTTATGCGCCAGACAAAGCAAGGGAAGCTGCTGAAGCATTAATTTCAGAAGGCTGCGACGCCCTGGCTTTCACAGAAGATACCCCTTCTGTTATTGAAGTCGGCCAGAGCCACTCCGAAAAAGGAAAACAGATCTATACTTTCAGCCATTATTCCCCAATGCAGCCCTATGGAAAAGATTCTGTGGTTTCCGGCCAGCTTATGAACTGGAGTGGTCTCTATACTCAGATCCTTGAAGATATCCACAATAAAACCTGGACCAACAAAGATATCTGGTGGCTGGCCAAAGAAAATGCTGCTATCCTTGGTGCCAATGCAACCCAAATAATCAACCCCAAATTTGAAACAAACTTGAAAACGGCCATGATTAATACCAAAGAATTTGGGTCCATCTCAGCCTATGACCTTGTCGTAAAACGATATGCACAGATGAAACAGGGTGTGGATATATTCGAACCTTTTACAGGTCCGATCAAAGACAATCAGGGCACTCTAAAGATTAAAGAAGGGGAAAAAGCATCAAAAGATGATCTTCTTAAAATGATGTACTATGTTGATAATGTAGAAGGGTCCATCCCTTAATAAATCAACCTTGTATCCATAAAAAAAGCCGGGAGATAATTTCCCCGGCTTTTTCCAAGGATAAAGAGCCATATGCAAAAAATATACCGCCTTGAAATGAAAAATATTTGCAAATCATTTCACGGTATCTACGCCAATCAGGACATCAACCTGACAATTAAATCCGGAGAAATTCTCGGACTTTTAGGGGAAAATGGTGCAGGCAAGACCACCCTGATGAACATCCTATGTGGCCTTTATCAACCCGATTCCGGACAAATAAAAATCAATGATACGCCGGTAACAATCAATAGTCCCTCAGAATCCATCCGCCATGGTATTGGTATGGTTCACCAACATTTCATGCTCATACAAAACCATTCGGTACTTGAAAATATCGCACTGGGATATAAAGACACCCCCTTTTTCCTACCAAAGATAAAAATCAGTGAAAAAGTCAGACAATTCTCAAAAAAATTTGACTTTAACATTGATCCTTCTAAAAAAATCTGGCAACTGTCTGCTGGCGAACAGCAACGGGTGGAAATTATAAAATCCTTGATGAACGGAGCCGATCTCTTGATCCTGGATGAACCCACCTCTGTCTTAACACCCCAGGAAATTCAAGAGCTCATCTCCATCCTCCGTAAAATCAAAGCCAAGGGTCAGATCGTAATTTTCATCTCGCATAAGTTAGATGAAATCATTGACATTTGTGACCGGGTGGTGGTGCTTCAAAAAGGGAACATCGCTGGCAATGCTGACACAACTGCCATCGATAAGAAATCTCTGGCCCGGATGATGGTGGGACGGGACATTGTTTTCAATATCAATAAAGAGAAGGTAGCCAAGGGAGAACAGATATTATCAGTTGAACATCTTAATGTTATCGGAGACAAAGGGTTCCCTGTTGTTAAAGATCTGTGCTTCAAGCTGTATAAAAATGAAATATTCGGCATTGCCGGTATCTCTGGAAACGGCCAAAGAGAGCTTGCAGAAGCCATCACAGGGATTCGACCTGCCTCATCGGGCAAAGTAAAACTCAATGGTAAGGATATCACCAACAAATCGCCCCGATATATTTATGATCATGGGGTCTCCCATGTGCCGGAAGAAAGAATCCGATTTGGTATTGCCCCGGGGCTTTTTCTATATGACAATGCCATTTTAAAACAACATCACTTAAAAAAATTTTCCAAACGATACTTCCTGAAATACAGCCAGGTTAAAGCGCATACAAAAAAAATCATCAATGACTTTAAGGTATCCACCCACTCCATCAACAACCAGATTCGAAACCTGTCCGGGGGTAATATTCAAAAACTGATCCTTGGGCGGGAAATCAGCGAACAGCCTCAATTGCTTGTCGCATCCCATCCGACTTACGGCCTGGATGTCGGCGCAACTGAATTTTTACGCAAACATCTTTTAGAATTGAGAAGACAAGGCAGTAACGTGCTGCTTTTTTCAGAAGATCTTGAAGAAATATTTGAACTGTGTGACCGGGTGGCAGTCATTTTTGAAGGCGAATTTATGGCCATTCTAAATGCTGATGACCCGAGATTTTCCGATATTGGTCTTATGATGGCTGGATCAAAAAAAATTGAACAGCCGATGGAAACATGACATGATAAAGATAAAAACCACCGATCGATACGATATTTCAGCTTTCAGATCATTTATGACCATTTTGGCCTCCCTTCTGGCCGGATTAATGGTGGTCAGCATCCTTTTCTGGTCCGCCGGCGTAAACCCTCTATTCGCCATCCGGGAAATATTTTCAGGCTCTTTTGGCTCATTTTACGGGTTAAAAGAAACGATAACCAAAGCCATCCCACTGATATTAATCGGCACAGGCCTGACCCTTGCATTTCGAGCTAAATTCTGGAATATCGGTGCAGAAGGCCAACTGCTGATGGGTTCTATTTTTGCAACCTGGGTGGGATTATCCTTTGGGGACACATTGCCCCCTTATTTTATTGTCCCTTTAATTTTCCTGGCCGGGTTTATCGGTGGCGCTTTATGGGGAATCATCCCTGCCATCTTAAAAATAAAATTTTCCATCAATGAGGTTATTTCAACATTAATGCTCAATTATATCTGTGCTGAGTTTTTAACCATGCTCATTGTGGGCCCCTGGAAAGGAACCTCTCGTTCTGGATTTCCCGGCACCGACTATCTGCCAGATTCAGCAGTTTTAGGACAGATCCCAGGATCGAGGATTCACTATGCCACACTCATCCTGGCTATTCTCTGTTCCATCATCCTTTGCATTGTTGTTTATAAAACCCGCTTTGGGTACGAAGCACGCGTCGTCGGTGAAAATCCAGATGCAGGCAAATATGCCGGAATTAATTTTTTAAAAACCACCCTGATTCTCATGGCTGTCAGTGGCGGGCTTGCCGGATTAGCCGGTGTGGGTGAAGTTGCAGGCATTCACCATTATCTTAGTTATCCGGCAGCCATCTCTTCAGGGTATGGATTTACAGCCATCATTGTCGCCTGGCTGGCAAAACTAAATCCCCTCTTTGCAATTGTTTCCGGCCTGTTTTTAGCGGGGATTCTGGTTGGAGGAGATGCCATTCAGATTTCCTTAGGTCTTCCGGCCGCCACCATTGAAATTGTAAACGGTACCCTTCTCATCTTTTTAATTATGGGCGACTATTTTTTAAATCACAAAATCAATATCCAGTTTTCAAACGGATAAGGACGCATCACAATGGAAGATATCATCATTTCAACACTCACCCGGGCACTGATTGCCGGAACCCCCTTGCTTTTAGCGACGACAGGAGAAATAATCTGTGAAAGAAGCGGCATCTTAAATCTGGGAGTTGAAGGAATGATGGCCATCGGGGCTGTCGTCGCTTTTATCGTTACCATGACCACAGGCCACCCCTGGCTGGGTGTTCTAGCTGCAATTGGTGCAGGAATGGCGTTATCTGTTATTCATGCCTTTACCTCTATCACCTTGCAGGCAAACCAGGTCGTATCCGGCCTTGCACTGACCATGCTGGGATTAGGGATTTCCGGTATGATAGGCAAACCATATGTGGGAAATCCTCTGACCATTAAGATGGAGGATTGGATCATCCCCTATCTATCAAACATTCCTTATATTGGTAAAATTTTCTTCACCCAGAGCCCATTTTTCTATCTGGCTATTTTCCTGGCTCTGTTTTCATGGTTCTTCCTTGAAAGAACCCGCTTAGGCATTCAAATCAGATCAACCGGAGAAAACCCAAAAGCGACTGAAACTCAAGGTGTAAATGTTACACGGATCAGATATTTGTGTGTCATCATCGGGGGAGGTTTTGCAGCGCTTGCCGGCGCACATCTTTCTATTTCATATTCAAAATCCTGGATTGAAGGCATGACGGCTGGACGTGGTTGGATCGCCATCGCCCTAACCATTTTTGCATTATGGAATCCGGGTCGGGCGATATGGGCGGCTTTTTTATTTGGCGGTATTTTTGTCGTCCAATATCTAATGCAGCCATTAGGGATCTCTCCCAATTTCCTATCCATGATGCCTTACCTTGCAACCTTACTAATTCTTCTGTTAATCAGCTTAAAAGATCCACGCAAATTAAACGCACCTGCCATGTTGGCAGAACCTTATAAACGAGGGCAAAGATAAGAAAAATCCTTTGACTTTTCACTCAATTTTATTGATACTTACAAGATCATCCAACCCATGCCTTACAAGGAGAAAATATGCCAACACCAATCATATCCATTGATGAAATTTCTAAAACTCTTTTAAAAACTGCCCAACATACACTTGAAACCAGCACAAAACAGGAAGTAACCTATTCTTCAACCATTCAAAAGATCCCAAAAGTTTCCATGAAACCAGACCTGACATGTTTTGTTCAGTTCAACGGAGATTATAACGGGCTTATTGTTATCAACTTTAGTGCCAGTGCTGCTTTTGAAATTTATGAATCTTATATGAAAGCCATGGGTATGCCTAAAGATGAGTTAGCCGGCACCCTGGCTGATCCAGATGTATCGGACACCATCGGTGAAATCACCAACCAGGTTATGGGACAGATGGTCAAAGAGGTTGAGGACGCTTTCAACCTCAATGCAGTTTTTGGGCAGCCCAAAGCCTTGACGCTTAATAGTTCTATCACACTGGTCATTAACTCAGACTATAGAGAAAACCGGCGATTATCCTTTAAAATCGGCAATTACAGTTTCAGAATTGAAATTGCCATGGAACACACTGAATTTATTTTGATTTAAAATTTGCACCCCAAAAGGTTCTATGAAACAGATCATCTCTTTTTTTACTATCCTTATTTTTTTATTCACTTTAAATACGGCTTTTGCCATATCCATTCCTGAAGAAAATCAGATGGCTAAAAAGTTCATGAAAATGGTCAAGGACAAGAATATGATTTTAAATGATCCTGTGGCCAGCCATATGATAAAACAGGTGGGCAATCATATTCTATCTTCTTTACCTGCCCAACCCTTTGACTATTCTTTTTATGTTGTGGATGATGATATATTCAATGCCTTTGCTAGCCCGGGGGCAAATATTTTTTTCTATCGGGGACTGATTACAGCGCTTGATTCCTTTGATGAATTGGCAGGTATCATGGCCCATGAGATTGCCCATGCCTCCAGTCGTCATGTATCAGAATCTATTGACCGTTCAAAATACGTCAGTCTTGGCAGTCTGGCAGGTATGCTGGCAGGTATTATTATTGGCACCCAGTCCGGCAGTGAAACCGGGGCTGCCGTTATAAAAGGTTCGCTTGCGCTTGGTCAAACAGCCATGCTTGCCTTCACACGGGAGAACGAAACCGAAGCCGATGAGAAAGGCATCATGTTTTTAAACCAAAGCTGTTTTTCACCCCGAGGCCTTTTAACAGGTCTGATGAAAATAAGGGCTGCTGATTTTAAAGGAATAGAAGCCATCCCGGATTATGTAAAAACGCATCCAGGCACCGGTAATCGAATAGCTCATACAGAGACAATTCTTTCCAGCTATGATACACCAAAAAACAAAAAAGCATGCAACCAAACCTTTGAGTTTAACATGGTTAAGTATCGGCTTTTAGGGTTATATGCAGACGTAGACCCCACCTTAAAACTGCTAAAAACACAACTTGAAAAAGATCCTTCAAATCCTGCTATAAATTATGGAATCGGACTTATTTATGATAGAAAACTTATGCAAGAAAAGGCATTGTTTCATCTAAAAAAAGCACTATCCATAAATCTTTTCGACCCAATGATACTTTTAGAAATGGGAAGGATTTATCTTGAAAATGAAGAGCCACAAAAAGCGTTCAATATACTAAAGGGGGTTGAATCTGATCCCGTTCTTGGATTGACGGCCCAATTTTACATAGGCGTCACCCATCTTGATCAAGGAAATCTTTTAAAAGCAAAGAAACTGTTTTCACGGATCATACAAAAAGAAGCAACCCTCTATCCCAAAGCCTATTACCATTTGGCCAATATTCTTTCCCAGGAAAAAAACCCTGGGCTTTCCCACTATTATTTAGGAATGTATTATGCCAAATCCTCAACACCCGAAACAGCCAAAATACATCTTAGAAAAGCGTTAAAAAAATTAGACAACCCTGAAGAGATCAAGCAGGCAAAAACACTTTTAGATAAGCTGGAAAAAGATTTTCCCAAAACAACAAACTATAAAACGCCTTAAAAAATCATTTTAACAATTCTTGTTTTATCACCATACCGATTTGCTCAATCGAATAAGGCTTTTTAATATAACAACCCGCACCCAGTTGCTGAACTTTTTTTACCTGCACATTGTCTGAAAACCCACTAACAATAACCGCTTTTTGTTCCGGATTACTTTTTAAAACCCTTTCATACGTTTCAAACCCATCAACACCCGGTTCCATTATCATATCCAATATCAAAAGCTCACAGGAATTATTTTTCAAATATTCCACAGCTTCTTCTCCGCTTGAAGCGGTTATCGTTGTATAATTCAATCGATCTAAAATATTTTTTGCAATCTGCCGTTGTTCTTTTACATCATCCACCACCAATATTGTTTCTTTATTCCCCATATAATCATCAATTGGGATTGCCATAACAAGATCGGTGATTTTTTGTCTTAAAACAGGAAAGTACAAAGTGAATTTGGAACCCTGATTTTCAATACTCTGCACATCAATATATCCTGAATGGTCCTGAACGGTTCCCCACACGACGGCCATCCCAAGTCCCGTCCCACTTCTTCCCATTATCTTCTTTGTATAAAATGGTTCAAATATTCGACCAAGGTCCTGACTGTTGATCCCCACACCATCGTCTTCAACAATAAGAACTGTATATTCTCCTTCTTTAATAGAGACGTCTTCACTATTGGACTTATCTATATATTGGTTTTGAGTTTTTATGCTTATTTGACCACCATCCGGCTGTGCTTCCATGGCATTGGTGACAAGATTCATGACCGTTTTTTGCAAATGAATATCAGCCCCCTGAATATTAAACAACTCTGGATCAAGAGAATGGTCTATTTTTATATTGGGGGAAGATGCAGCCAGTCTTTGATGTTCCGCTGACTTTAAATAGTTCTCAATGATGGTATTTAAGTTTAAAACCGTTGTGGTCATCACTCCCCGCCGTGCAAGCGCCAGAAGATCATTTACGATAGCTGCGGCCTTTTGTCCGGATGAATGAATTAAATCCAACGGTTTAATAAACGGATGACCATAGGGAAGATCCATCAGTAAAAGTTCAGGATAAGAGACAACCCCTGATAAAACATTATTTAGATCATGCGCGACACCGCCGGCAAGAAGCCCCAAAGCCTCCATCTTCTCCATTTGAACAAGCTTTTTTTCCATCTGCTCTTTGACAGCTTCATCTTTCTTTTTTTGAGAAATATCAAGGATTGCAGCCTGAATTGCGTCTTCTCCTTCCCAGGAAATCACCGCACTTCTGATTTCACAAAGCACCTGGGTGCCGTCTGGTTTTAAAAGCCTGGCTTCATAACTCTCCGGCACAGGATGACCATTTGCCCTCTGTTGATGCCGTTTAATAAGTTTAGACTGATCCTCCGGATGAATAAAGTTCAAAAAAGGAATTTTTTTAATCTCTTTTAAATCTAAGCCCAGTTGATCTTTTATCATTTTATTAATAAAGCATATTCCGTCCTTATTAAGGACAACAATCCCTTCGGCAAGATTATCAACTAACTGGCGGTATCTTTCCTCACTTTTTTTTAAAGAATCCTCAGACGCCTTACTTTTAGTTTCATCAATCAAAATTGATAACAACGCCGGCCGATTTTTATATTCAACAATCCGTGATTTAAACATTATCCAGTAAATTTGCCCCATCTTGCCCAGTATTCTGTAACACCCATCCCTTTGATCATCTTCGCCATTCATCATTTCATCATATCGCTGAATCAATTTCTCCTGATCCTCTGGATGAACAAGATCTAAAAAAGACCTATTTTTAACATCCTCATCGCAGTAGCCTGTGAATTCAAGCGCCCACTTGTTGATATGACAAATCTCACCATCTTGGATAAGAATGACTCCCATGGGGACATTTTGTGCAATCAGATCACTTAACATAGTGCTCTCTATAATTTTTTTGGATATAAGAATGTTAAAACTCTTTGTAAATATTATCTTTTTTATCACCCTTTTTATTATTTTTATACCTTTTTTTCATGCTTTAAATGGTTGTCTTAAAAATAAGTTGATGCTTTTTTTATTTTCCATGCTTATCTTTTTATTGACACAACTAAAAGTTAGGCGTATATAACTTAATACTTTATACAAAACTGCCATAAAAACAAAGGATTAAAATATTGAAAATGAACCTAAGACAAATGAAGGTAAATCAAACAGGCAAAATAGTATCCGTCAAGGCCTCTGATGAACTTGGCAGGCGGCTTCGTGATATGGGTCTTATCCCTGGAAAAGAGATTAAAATTCAGGGAAGAGCCCCCTTATATGATCCCGTCTCAATAAGAATTATGGGATTTACATTAACCCTTCGAAACAACGAAGCTGATTTTATAGAAGTCGAGGTATAAACATGAGTACCGCCATTGCATTAGCAGGAAACCCAAACTCTGGAAAAACAACACTTTTTAATGCGCTCACCGGCGCCCGACAACATGTTGGTAATTATCCGGGAGTAACTGTAGAAAAAAAACAAGGTACCTGTATCAGCGAATCAGGAGAATTCAGCGTCGTTGATCTTCCGGGCACATATTCCTTGTCTGCCTATTCTTTAGAAGAAGTTGTCGCACGAGATTACCTGGTGAATGAAAAACCAGCCATGATTGTTAATATTATAGACGCATCAAACCTTGAAAGAAATTTATACTTGTCTGTTCAATTCATGGAAATGGGTGTTCCCATAACCATTGCATTAAACATGATGGATGTTGCCCAAAAAAGAGGCATGCAAATAGATATTAAAAAACTGTCCAGTCTATTAAACATACCGATTATTCCGACGGTTGCAAGAAGTGGCAAAGGGAAAAAACAATTGCTGCAAACCATCGCTGACAATGTCAACCATACCATCAAACCACTAACAATTTCCTATGGACAAGACATCGACAGCGCCCTTGATCAGATGGAATCCATTATCCGTGAAAAACAATTTTTAACCTCAAAATACCGCCCCAGGTGGACTGCACTTAAGTTTCTTGAAAATGACCAGCAAATTATAGAACTGGGCACCATGGAAAATCAGGCAACTGTGCTTCTACTGGAAGCCATCGTAAAAAAAGTAACCTCTCACCTGAATGCTACGCTTGATATTCATCCAGAGGGCATGATCGCCGATCAAAGATATGGCTTTATTAATTCTATATTGAAACAAAATGTTATTCAATTTCATCAAGACAGAAACCGTCTTCAATTGTCGGATCAAATTGATAAAGTCGTAACCAACCGATTCATAGGTCCTATTATCATGATTGCCATTCTACTGGGCCTGTATAATTTCACCTTCACTTACTCTGAAATACCCGTCGGCTGGTTCGAATCATTCTTTGAATATATAGCAGGAGTTGCCGACTCAGCACTACCTGAAGGCCTGTTAAAATCGCTGATCATCTCCGGCATGATTGACGGTGTGGGAGGTGTGCTAGGATTTGTTCCCTTAATTATGTTTATGTTTATGGGAATCGCGTTTCTTGAAGACACCGGTTATCTTGCCCGGATGTCCTTTATGCTGGACCGAATTTTCAGAATGTTTGGACTCCATGGCAGTTCTGTCATGGCCTTCATTGTTTCCGGTGGTATTGCCGGAGGATGTGCGGTACCCGGCGTTATGGCAACCCGAACCCTTAAATCTCCTAAAGAAAGACTGGCCACGCTTTTAACGGTTCCATTCATGAATTGCGGTGCAAAACTACCGGTATACGCTCTTTTAGTCGCAGCTTTTTTTGCAGATAACAAAGCCAATGTCATGTTGCTGATCACCCTAATCTCCTGGGTTGGCGCTTTACTGGTTGCAAAACTATTGCGCTCTACCGTCATCAAAGGTGAATCCACACCTTTTGTCATGGAGCTTCCACCTTACAGGATGCCAACCCTAAAGGGTCTTTTAATTCACACCTGGGAAAGAACCTTTCAATACATTAAAAAAGCGGGAACTGTCATCTTAGGAATTTCCATTGTTCTTTGGGCCATGATGACCTTTCCTAACCTTAATGCAGACCAAATTAAAACATTTGAAGACCGCAAATCAACGATTGCCTCTTCACAAGATTTAGTTCAGATTCAGACCTTGACCGAATCACAACTGTCCCCACAAAAACTTGCAATGAAGGATCAATTAACGAAAATTGATATGGAGCAGGCACAAGCAGCATTAAAAAATTCCATCGCAGGCCGCATTGGAACTTCACTTGAAGGTCTGACAAAATTTGCCGGTTTTGACTGGAGAACCAACATCGCTCTTGTGGGTGGATTTGCGGCAAAAGAGGTTGTGGTCTCCACACTTGGCACAGCTTACTCTCTTGGTGAGGTGGACGTAGAAGAGACATCTTCACTTTCACAACGACTCGCAACAGCGAAAGGATGGGGTCCCATAACAGCATTCAGTTTAATTATATTCACCATCTTTTATGCCCCATGCTTTGTCACAGTGGTCTGTATTGCAAAAGAGACCGGATCATGGAAGTGGGCTGCATTTTCAGTCATATTCAACACCGTTCTGGCTTTCAGTCTATCGGTTATCTTTTACCAGGTAGGCTCTGCAATCCTGACGTAACAAAAGGAGAATAAAATGGATTTAATAATCGTAAGCCTTATAGTAGCAATCGCTGTATTCTTTACAGTCAGAGGTTTTATAAAAATCTATAAAGGTGAGAAATCATGCGATTGCGGTGGATGTAAAAATGACTGCAACCAGGATTTTCCCAT